>JAAZIY010000178.1 GCA_012800625.1 Lentisphaerota bacterium | reverse complement strand
GCATGGCTTTCAAGACATGGCTGCTTTTTTTGCTTTCGGCGCTGCAGGCGCTGCCGGTGCCCACCAGGATACCGTACTCCGCCGCTAAAATCCTGGCCATAATGGCGCCCTCATGGCCGGGTATGGCAAAATATAAAATATGCGGCACTGCGCTAAGAGCTGAAAATACCGGCCAGCTTCCCGTAGAGATATCGGCAAGCCCCCGGCGCAGCTCGATATTGAGCTGCGCAATGCGTTTGTATTCCTGGTCCCGGTCTCGGCAAGCCAGCTTCAGTGCCTGGGCGAATAAATATATGCTCACCGCGTCTAGTGTGCCGGAACGCAGCCCCGCCTGCTGTCCGCCGCCGTAATATACACTAGCCAGGGGTGCGCCAGGACGATACAGCAAGGCGCCTATCGAGGCCGGTCCGCCCAGCTTGCGCGAGGAAAGCGCCAGATAATCGATCCCAGCCGTATCCCAGGGTATATCCAGCTTGCCTGGGCTTTGCGCCGCGTCGACACAGAGGATGCTCTGCTGGCCAAAATGAGCGCGCAGAGCGCAGAGATCCTGCGCGGCGCCGCTCTCATTGTTGACATGGCAGACGCAGACCAGGCCAGGCTCAGCTTGAGGGCTGCCTGCAAGAAGCAGCTCGCCGGCACGGTCAAGACGCAGCGCGACGCGCTCTTTGCGCTCCGGCAAGCCCTGCAAGAGCGGTTCGAGCATGGCGGCGTGAGCCGCGGGATCATAATATACCCGGCAGCCAGCCTGAGCCTTGAGGGCAGAAAATATGGCCAGGTTAAGCGCCTCGGTCGCCCCGGAGCACCAGACAATCCGGGCACTGCCTTCGGCAATGCCCAGACTATGCAGAATATCCTGCTCGGCGCCAAGAATCAGGCGGCGGCTCTGCTCGGCAAAACAAGTAGAGCCATGCGGATTATAGGGATATTGCCGGCAAAGCTCAGCATAGCGCGCAGCCAGCTCCAGCCGCATCGGACAAGAGGCCGCATAGTCCAGATTGTGCAAACAAAAGCTTGACACGGATGAGTTGCTGTGCCTTAGTGTGCCTTAGTGTGCCTTAGTGTGTCTTCGTGCCCTCCCCCCTTCGTGTGCCTCAGTGGTTTGGATCCAGAGTGATCTTCACCTCGGTGCCGGGTTTCAGGTCGGCGTTGGACTTGATCTGCGGGTTGAGTCTAAGGATGTCCTCTACCTTGGTCTCGTAGTCGCGAGCCAAAGACTCCAGGGTATCATCCGCGCCGGCCAAATGCGTGAATACTTTTTCGTGGATCGGTTTTTCAGGGGTCACCTCTTCAGGAATCACAATGGCGGCCTGCTCAGCGGCCTGCTCTTGTTGCACCTCCTGTCCACTCTGGCTATCCGCCCTGCTCTCGCTCGCCGGCTCAGGTCCCAGCGTACTCACTGTAGGCACAGTTGTCGCATTGCTCTTGACGGCTTCAGCAGCGCCTTTTTTCGCCGTACCGGCGCTGCCCTTGAGCTTCAGTTTTTGCCCCACCATCAGCTTGTCGGTCTTCAGCGAGTTCCAGTTGCGAATGTCGTCAATGCTGACTTTGAAGCGCTGCGATATGGTCCACAGGCTGTCACCGGAAACCACAGTGTAGAGTCCCTCACTGGGCAAGCTGGCTACAGTAGTCGGCTTAGCTTTGCTGGCGCCGGCTTTCTGAGCGGAGCCGGAGCCGCTCAAACGAGTGATGTTGCCAGGCTTTTCCGCCGCATACGAGGGCAGAACCAAATCCTGCCCGACGCGCATGCGTTTCGGGTCTACAGCGGGGTTGAGCGCGGCGATATCCTGCCACCTGACATCGTAAGCCAGGGCTATGCCTGAAAGCGTATCGCCTTTCTGCACCTGATAGCGTCGTGCGGGAGGCTCAAGCGCCCCGCCAGCTGGTGGACTGGGCGGCAACACAACCGCCACCGTGCTGCTGGCGCTGACGCTGCTAGGCTGGCGCTTAGCTTCGGGCTTGAGCAAAACCTGCTCGGCATCAGCAACTGAGTCGGAAGGGATGAAAGCCGGACTCTCCGCCGGAACAAACCCGACTGCCATATCGCCGGTCGCAGCCGGCCTGGCCGGGGTGCCACGGCCGGAGTCAGATGGAAAAACCGGCTCGCTCGAGGGCAGAGCGCGGGGACTTTCAACTGGGGGCAGAGGACGCGCGTAAGGCGGCGGCACCAGGTCTCGGCTGCCGAGCAGGCCGGCATTGCTGGCCGGCGCCTGCGTTTTGCAGGAACTAAATAAGGCCAGGCCGGCGGCGCCTAAAAGCATAAGGGTGAACTGCGCACAACGAGCTGACAGGCAGGGTTTCATTTTTGAATGCTCCTTTTTAGTTTTTCAACAAATTCCATAAAGATTTCCCCTCTTTGCTCATAGCCAGCAAACATATCCTGGCTGGCACAGCCCGGCGCCAGCAAAACCACGTCGCCAGGCAAAGCGACCAGGGCGGCTTTTTTGAGCGCGGAGTGGAAATCGTCAAATTTTTCCAGGGGGACCAAATTCCGCCATGCCAGGCAGATTGTCTCTTTAGCCTGGCCGATTAGCAACACTTGTTTAACATACATCCTCAAAGCGCTTTTTGCCTCATCAAAGCGGCAGGCCTTATCGATTCCGCCGGCAATCAGGATGATTTTCTTGCCTTTTGTTTCTCCTATGCAGGCCAGCGCATTTATCATGGCGTCCACATTGGTGGCCTTCGAGTCATTGATATAGCTCACGCCGTCCAGCTCATCAACAAACTGCAGCCTGTGTTTGCCGACCTGAAAATTACGCAATGTCGGCAAGGCCTGCTGCAGGGGCATATCCAGGCTAGCCAGGGTAGCCAGCACCGCCAGCGCGTTTTCATAGTTATGTCGTCCGCCGATGGCCAGCTCGGCACACTGCAGCAGCGGTTCGAAAATACCGTTTCTGCGACGTCCCAGGCTCTTGCCCTCCGCCGACAGGCAAAAGTCGGCATCCAGGTTCGCCTTGCAGCTAAAGCTGAGATGGCGATGCGAGCGCAGGCATTTGTGCAGCTCTGCCCGCTGGCTCAGTTCTTGGTTAAGCAAGAGCACTCCGGTTTTGGGCGTTTGTTCGAGCATCTTGATCTTCAAGGCATAGTATGCCTCTGTGCTGCCATGCCGGTCAAGATGGTCGGCACTGAGATTGAGCAGCACTGCTCGGTGCAGGGGCAGGTTTTCACTGTGCTCCATTTGAAAGGAGCTGATCTCCAGCACGATGTAGTCCAGTTCGGCGCCGTCCAGCAAGAGCTGCGACAAGGGCAAGCCTATATTGCCTGCCGCCTGCGCGCGCAGGCCCAGGCCTTGCAGGCAGGCACAGAGCAGCTCTACCGTGCTGGTCTTGCCGTTGCTGCCGCTCACTCCCAGCAGCGGCACTGTACAAAAGCGGGCGGCAAAAGACAGCTCGGAAAGCAGCAGTCCGGGTTGGAGGCGTGAGGCCAGGCGCCCCAGCCCGCTGTCCGCCGCGATGCCAGGGCTGATGATGCAAGCGTCGAGCCGCCCGCCCCAGTGCCCCTGCCGCCAAAACTCGTGGCAGGCGACGCCGGCCGCCTCGAGGGCCGTCTTTTGCGCAATGCCGCCCTCGTCCAGCAGGCTGACCTGAGCACCCTTGCTGGCCGCCAACAAGGCAGCTGCTCTGCCGCTGATGCCGCCGCCCAACACCAGTATATGGCTATCTTCAAGCTGACTCATAACTAATCCGCGTCTAAAAAGAGGCATTACAGCAGTGTGCCTTCGTGTGACTTAGTGTATCTTCGTGTGTCTTGGTGTCCACATTCGGGGCATCAAAAGTAGAAAACCGCTTTGAGCCTCAAAGCGGTTTTCTCAACAGTGTGACTATTTGGACACTAAGACACACCAAGGCACACTAATTCATGCCTGTTCAGTCCTATTGTTATGGATTAATGCTTGAAGTCATACAGTCCGCGCACCTCGTTGGCTCGCACCGGCTGTCCGTCGGGCTTCACCAGTCTGACGTTGACAAAGACCATCAGGTTGGTCTTAATGCCGCGTTCGCCCTTGCTGGTAAACAGACGGCCTAGCAAAGGAATGCTGCCCAAAAGCGGGACGCGGTCGTTAAAACGCTCCATGCGCTCGCCTACCATGCCGCCAAGAACAATGGTCTCATTGTCATACACGATAACCTTGGTGTTGACCTCGCGTTTGGACAAGATAGGCATTTTCATGGGTACCGACACCGTCTGCCCGCTGATAATCATATCATAGCTATAGTCCTCCCAGTCGACAAAGTCTATCACTTGCGGGATCAGTTCCAGATCCACCGAATATTCGTCGGCAGACACATTCGGGGTGACGTCAAGAATAACGCCCAGCTCGGTCTCCTCGCCCAATTCGGGGATGGACGGGGTGTAGCTGGTGACGTTGCCGGCGTCGCCGGTGTCGGTCTCGATCTCCGGCTCGGTCCAGCTCTCCGGAAAATAACGTATCTTCACCATTTTCAGCTGTGCGGTTTTACCGCTGATAGTGGTGACCTTGGGCGAGGAGAGCACGTCGGTGTGAGTCTCCTGCTGTATGGCATGGATAACGGTCTCGAAGGCAAAGTTGCCGAGGATGGAGAACACCGAGAACAAGCCGTCGTTCACCACGGTGTCCGAGAAGAAGGTCTCGGCGAAGCGCAGTCCGTTGCTGATCTGGTTCTTGCTATTAAGCGACTCCTTGCCTATGCCCATTTGGAAATTGCGCCCTTTGCCCACGCCGGTATTGGCACCGGTAATATCGCTGGGCAGGAAATGATCGCCTTTGCCAGTGCCGCCCTCGTAGCGCACGCCACCGCCCAGCAGGCTCCAGTCGAAGCCCAAGGAGTCCATGTCAGTCTGCACCACTTCGACAAACTTGGCCTCAATGGTAACCTGTGCGGGTATATCGTTGATCTCATCGAGTATCTTGCGGATACGCTGATGATTCTCCGGGGTGTGGTGCACGATAAGCTTGCCGGAGCGCGCGAAGAACTTGATGCGCGAGCCCGGCAGGTTGGGAATGCCCATCTCGCCAAACTCGGTCTGCACATCCATGAAATACTTATCGTCATCTTCATCGTCGTCGTCGTCGTCGTCGTCGTCATCGTCGTCATCGTCATCACTGGTTTTAAGCTTCAGCCGGGTGAGTTTTTTACGCGTGCGCCTCGAATCAAAGACGCCGGCGGCCACGCTATAGTAACGCGTCTCCATCTGATCCATGACGATGCTCTTGTGAGCCACCAGCACGGCGGACTCGGCCACCTTCACGTTCAATCCGTAGCCCATGGCCAGGTAAGTAAGCACCTCGCGCGGGGTCACATTGGTCAGATTCAGGTTGACCGTCTTGTCCTCAATGCTCTCCATCGAAATAGCCTCCTGCACCACAGGGGCGACAGGGGCAAGCAAGTCGTCGGCACCAAAGTCGCCGAAGGCGTCGTCGCCAAAGCCAAAGTCATCACCAGGAGCAGCACCAAAATCATCCTGCACGCCACGCTGCTGCTGAATGGTCTCCTGGGTGGCGGCACTTTGCGTCATTGGCGTAAGCAGCGCCACGATATTGACGCCGACCCCGTCCGGGTCCGCCTCCTTGATCTTGCGCGGCAGGATGTCGTTGAGCACATCCTTCAGAGTGTCATTGTCAAAAACTATCTTGGGCAAGACGATATGGTCGAGTTTTTTATTGATGCCCTGGCTGTCGTCGGTGCGCCGTATGGTACGGGCGTCAAAACCATCCACTGCTCCGCTCATCAGGGGTGTGACCGGCTCGCTCCAGCGCCAGCGCACCTCGGCCAGGCGCTCTTTGAGCATGGTCTCCAGCTTCAGGTCGGCAACTTTTTTAAGCTCGTCGTTGATGCGAGCCAGGTTGCGTATGGCGGTAAGCTCGAAGGGGTCCTCGAGTAAAACCTGCTCGAAGCACTCGCGTGCCTGGGCAAAACGGCGGTTGTCCAAAAACACCCGTCCCTCCTCAAGCTTGACCTTGATCTTGTAGTCACGCTCGGCCATGTCAGGGATCACCACGGAAATCGCGGTTTCGGATTTGAACTCGAGTTCTGAACGCAGTGACTGCAGGTTGCGAATATCACGGTCTATGCGGTCAAGCAACACCGCGTCCCTGGGCTGGTCGCCATACTCTGTGATGCGCGCGCTGCTCAGCTCGCCTATGGCGTCATCGACCTTGCTTGGTCCCACGCCGGCCGGGTCCTTCTCGGCCTGCAAGCGGTATACCTTGGCAATTTCCATGCAGGCATGCACGCGGTAGCTCTCGCATTTGCGCAATATGGCCTTGGCTGCCTCGTTCTGAGCCTCGGCCTGCTCCGCCACCAAAGCAGCGGCCTCGGCGGCCTTCTTCTTCACGCCGCTGTACATCTTCAAAGCCTCTTCCAGACTGCCGCCGCTAAATTTGCGCGAGGCCTGGAAGACCAGCTTCATGGCCTCGTCAATAATCGTCTCGGCCTCACGGCAGGCCTTGTCGGCAATGCTGAAAAGCTCCGAGCGCCGCGCCGACTCCTGCGCCGACAAGATGGCGCTGCGCACCGCCGTGATGCGCGGGCTATATTCGGGTATCTGCTTCAAAATATTCTCACCGGCCAGCTTTTCGGCCTCGCTGGCCTTGCCCAAGAACTGCAGCACCATGGCATTGACTGAGGCCATATGGCGCTCATAGGCCTGACGCTGCTTGTCGGCCAGCGCCAAGTCCTTGCCGGCAACCGCATCCTCGGCGGCCTGTAAAGCCAGCTTGGCCTCTTCAAAGCTCTTTCTGGCGCGCCCCAGGTACTCTTCGGCACTCAACTCGCCGGAGACGGCGGATTCCTCGCTCTTCAGCTTGCTCTCCAGGGCCTGTATGTCGGCCAAGTTTAAATCCTCCGCGGCATGACTGAGCTGACTGCACATAAACAGCCCGGCGAACAAAGCAAAAGCGGCAGGCAAACCAAGAGCGAATGCAAGTACTCGAAATTTACTGTGTGTTTTTACCATAAATCAAATACGACTCAGTGCGCTAGCAGCCAGACACCAAGTCTCCTTCTTAGTTGTTGTGATGGTTCGTCCTCTTATTGTAATGTAATTTTAACCAAGTCCAAAAGGGCTGCGGGATTCACTGTGGCGCTGCTTTAGGCATTGTGGTTTGCCTGCTTAATCAGCTTCCTCTT
>JAAZIY010000177.1 GCA_012800625.1 Lentisphaerota bacterium | reverse complement strand
TCACTTCAAGGCGACACTACAGCCGGCGAAACAGTGAAAAACGCGGACAGGGGAGGGATGTGTCTCGAAATGGCGAGGCGGAGCAGACTGCGCGAAAAATATTTTTTTTGGGTTTCTGATTCTTTGGTACTGACGGTGGGACGGCTGGGAAAAGCTTCTCACTTGCATTAACTGTATTACGAATATACATTAGCTTTCGTTTGTTTGTGCTTACGATTAAAAAAAGGCGGGTTATTATGTCAAAAAACGAGTTTTATCGATGCCGTTTGGAGCGTTATATTCCCTGGGGCAGCAGCACTTGCTCTAAGCGGGCGAATTTGATTCCAGAAGAGCCTAGCGTCGTGGTGCGGGGCAAAGGCTGTCGCATCTGGGATGCCGATGGGCGTGAATTCATTGATTTTCGCAATGCGCTAGGACCGATTTCGCTGGGCTATTGTTATGAAGAAGTCAATGCCGCTATCCGGGCACAGCTTGAAGAAGGCATTATTTTCAGCTACCCGCATCCCTTGGAGGCCGAGCTGGCCGAGCTGCTTTGCGAGATTGTCCCCTGCGCTGAACAAAGCCGTTTTTTGAAAACCGGCGGGGAGGCAATAGCGGCCTGCATAAAGGTGGCTCGTGCCAAGAGCGGGCGTAACCAAGTTATTCAGATCGGCTATAACGGTTGGCTGAACTCATTGGCTGGGGAGGGGGTCAGCCTCCCGAATCATCGTAACAGCAGCCTGCCGCCTGGCGTGCCTGCGGTTCTGAGCGCCTTGCATCACGACTGTCCGTGGAATGATCCTGAAGCGCTGGAGAGCCTGGGGCGAGGCTGCGGCGATGATTTGGCAGCAGTCGTGGTAGCTGTAGACTACCATAGAATGGAGGAAGGCGACACATTTTATCCCCTGTTGCGCAAATTTGCCGACCAACACGGGGCTGCCCTGATTTTTGATGAGATTGTCAGCGGTTTTCGTATTGCTCTGGCCGGGGTGCAAGAATATTTTGCCGTAAAACCCGACATGGCGGTTTTTGCCAAGGGGCTGGCTAACGGTATGCCCCTGGCGGCTTACTGCGGTTTGAGGCAGTGGATGGAGGCACTTGATACGGCTATAGTTTCCTCTACTTACGGCGGTGAAGCCTTGTCCTTGGCGGCGGCAAAAGCGGTCATTAGAATCTATCGCAGCGAGCCGGTGATCGAGCATCTGTGGAAAATGTCCGAACTGATGTGGAGCAATGTCAATCGCATGCTTAGCGCCAAGGGCTTGCCGCTGCAATTAAGCTCTACCCGCCCGGTGGCTTTTTTACGAGTCGAGAACAATGCTGCCTTGGCGCAGCGCCAGGATTTCTTGCGCGCTTGTTTCAGAGAAGGGGTGAGCTTGTACAATGGCGGCTATATCAACTATTCACACCGTGAAGCGGATATTTATGAAGCGCTGGAAAGGATTGACAAGGCCTTGCAAAGCATATAGTGCTTGGAGCGCGATATGCAGGGTCTTCAAGGTCGCAGAGAAGCTGCAAGCGGCGGCATGCACTGATATTATTTCAGGGCTGTAAAGCTGTGGTCTAGCGGGGACGGCATTGCTATCAGGCAATGCTGTCCCCTGGAGGTTAAACGGCAGGTTTTAGTATGCTATTTGCATGATTTCCAAGGCTTGCGCAGTACTGTTGGCCAGCAGCAGGTCTTGGCGGTTTTCGGGCATAAGCAGGATGTTGGCAGCCCGATAGATAAAATGCAGATAGCGACGATGCTGCTCTTCGGGGCAGAGGCAGAGCAGGAAGATATTGATTCTATTCTGCTGGCAGACGAAGCCCTGTGTTTTCAGTCCCAGGGCGGCTTTCAGGCTCTTTACTCCGCCGCTAATGCTGTGCGGCAAGGCTACTCCGTGTCCCAGGAAGGTGGAGGCGGTTTTTTCCCGGTCCAGGATATCTTGCAGACAAAGCCGGCGCATTTCCGGCTTGCTGTCTGACACCAGGGTAGATATCAATTCGGCGTAGACCTGTTCGAGGCAATCAGCCTGCAAGTCCAGGATGATGTGTTCGGGTCTAAGCACATCACTAAAACAAGATTTTTCCATCTCTGGCAGGAGACGGCGTATATCATCGCGACTCATAATTGCATTTCTGTTATTGGTCTTTTTTGTTTTTGTTTTCCTGCTGAGCCGGCGGCATTTTGAAGAGCCTGCGCCAGAAGTCCTCAAACAGTAAAAAGACGATCACCAGGGCTGCGACGGCGATAAAGAGTGCGCCGAAGACGATCAAGGCGTAAAGAAAGATTCCAATCAGGTTCATTTTCCACCTCTGAAAAATATTTAATTTTCTGCTGTTTTAGCAGTTATCCGCCAGTATTGTGGCGGTATTTCAAGCCGCGTTTTGGGCTTGTTGGCTGTGAGTGGAATAAATATGTCTCACAGTCGCAGAGGCAGGAAGATACAGGCTTTTCCGGCGGAAAAGCTTTTTTTGCCATAACTTATTAGCGGCTTATAGGGCCGCTTGCGTATATAGCAGTCAGTTGTAAACTGCACTGCGAATTGGCAATCCGGTGCATTGCCGAGCTGCATTTCGTGGCCGCACTCCATTTCGACAAAAAACAGCTCGAGCGCACTTTGCTGACAGACCAGTTCGTCAGCCGGCGGCAATTGTGCGCTCTGCTGCCCGTGTGCCGGCGAGGAGACCAGCAGCAGGGACAGGCAGAAGATAAATTGTAGAGCCAGTTTAGCCATAAATCAGCTCCAGTTCAAAAGTTTTGCCCGCAGCTTTTTAGCCCGGGTTTATTGGCGGTTTTCCGGGGTTGGCGGGAAGATAAAGCCGTCGGGCAGCTTGGTGTTTCTTTTATACCAGGGCGTTTGGTCTTCACAGTCGTTGAATGCCTGCAGTATGCTTGGACTGTTTTTCACTTCACAGAGCACAGAGAAGGGGAGGCAGTGGTTCGGGGAGTCGAGGAGAGCCAGGTCTATGGGGCCGGCGACCTTGTAGGGCGCGATCTTTTTACGCAGGGCGATGCCGCGTTTGACGCCCTCATAGATAAGCTGGCAGGCACGACTGGGGATGAGCGAGCAGGCCATGTAGGCACCGAGAGCCTCTTTCACGACGGCGCTCTGTATGCCAGGTATTTTATCGGCTACCTCGGCGCTGATCTTGTCATCACCGCTGATAAATACGGTGGGCACATTGAAATCGCCGGCGATGGCGGCTGCCATGGAGGCCTCACTCATGTAGAACTGACCCCCATTCACCTTCCATAGGGAGTGCGGCGTAATGGAGTTCTCAGTGCCGCCCATGGCATGCATGCCGACCAGAACCATGGCGTCTATGCTTTTATCGAGCATATTGAGCCACTGCGGGCCGCTCGAGTTGCGTCCGTGTATGATGCGGCATCTCGGGTCCAGGTCCTCGAAGATGATATTATATCCAGAGCCGTGGTTGTCATTTACGAGCACCTCGTCGGCTCCGCTGTCGAATGCGGCTTTGACTGCGGCATTGACCTCATTGGTGAGCAGTCTGTACATGCGCTGCCGGTGCGCATGGTTCTCCAGGCTTTCGATGCGGCGGTTTTCATAGAAGCAGAATCCGGCCACCCCCTCGATGTCGGTTTGCACATAGATACGCATGTGACTTCCTTTTATTTTTGCGCTGTAACGGGTTGTGCCTTACTGTGCCGTCTCGTTGCAGTGGCCGGCTATGTGCAACATTTCCGCGACGTAATTAGTGCAGATTTTATCCAGTCCCATTCTGGCGTAATGCAGGTATAATTCAGGTTGGTTTACGGTCCAGGCATTGATTTTCACGCCTTGGGCATGTGCGGCCATCAGCAGGTCTTGGTTGACGTTCTTGTAGTGGCAATGTATCCAGGGGATTTGATGTTCGAGTGCCAAGGCCAGCATCTCCGGGCCATCGCTGCCTATAAGAGCCAGCGGGACATCAGGGTCGCATTGCTTGACTTGCAGCAGTGCGGCCAAATTGAAGGAGGAGAGCATATGCCTGCTATTTTGGGGAGCGTACTTGTAGAGCAGGGATATCAGGGCTTTGATATCAAAACGCTCTTCGCTAAAACTTTTGATTTCGATATTGTAGTAGACATTGTGCTGCAGGCTTAAGGCCAGGGCTTGTTCGAGGCTGGGGATTTTTTCACCGGCGTAGGCGGGGTTTTTCCATGCGCCGGCGTCCAGTTTTGCCAGTTCGGCGGCGCTGTGTTGAGCCACCTCGCCCTGGCCATTGCTGGTGCGCTCCAGGCTGGCATCGTGAATGACCATAAATTGTCCGTCTGCACTGGGGTGTATGTCCAGCTCGATGGACTTTGCTCCGGCGGCGATTGCCTTTTGGAAGGCAAGCAGTGTGTTTTCCGGGTAGCGTGCGCTGTAGCCGCGGTGTGCCTCTGGTATGGGACCCATGATGATTCCTTTGCAGGGTTTGACTTCGTGTGCCTTGGTGTAGCTTAGTGTGTCTTCGTGTCCAAAATCCAGCCAGTCCAGCTTTTTGGCCGCTTATCTGAAGCCGCCTCTTCTGATTTTGCCGCCGAACTGGTCTTGCGGACGCACTCTTTGCTGCGGCATGCTTTCCAGGTGCAGGGCAAACCATTGCTCGCCCAGGTCAGCATTGCTGAAGCGCTTGCTGCGTCCGTTTACCAGGTGTTCCCAATTGCGTTCGAGCACCGGGTTTTCGCATTTTTTACGGCCTTCATCAAGGATGGCGATGGCCTCGTCCAGGCGGTTTTCCTTCAGCAGTATCCATGAATAGAGTCCGTATAGCAGGCTGCCTTTTTCGTCTTTGAAGCGGCCTGTGCCTTTGTAGAAGGTTTTTTCCAGCTCTTTCATCTCCTCGTTTTTGTACATCAGGACCATTTGCATGGCTGCGGTCAAAGGCTCGACCACCAGGGCTTTGGCCAGCAGGGGGCGGGCCGCATCGAAGTCCCTGATTTGGAACAGGAGCTGCCCCTTGAAGGTGTTGTATTGGCGCATGGCCAGCAGGTTCCATTTTTGCAGATCCTTGACCGGTTCGAGCAGCTCTATGGCCTCGCGGATGGACTCGGCCTGTTCCTTCTCGATGCGGCTTTGGAATTTAGCGCCGCTTTGCATCTTGTGTTGCAAGGCGAGCACCTTGCGGCGCAATTGCTCCTGGCTGCCCAGTATCTTGGTCTGCACTGCGAGGAAAATGCGCTCCATGCGTTTGCGCACCATGAGGGTAATGGGTGCGGAGGCCGCCAGGAATGCGGCAATCGCGGCCGTGCTGGCCCAGCCCCAGGGCCGGCTGTCGAAGCTGAAGTAAATGCCGCACCAGGCGAGGATGGCGCAGCCTAGCGCCAAAATAAGGGTTATCACTAGGGTCTCCAAAAAAAATGCTGGTTGAGGATACTAAGGGGGAGGACACGAAGGCACACTAAGTCACACGAAGAGGGGACTGGCGCTTTAGCGAGAGCGCTTGCGTTTGCCTGCGGCTTTGACGCCGGGTTTTTTCTCTGTCTCCTTTTCTTTTTTAGCGCTGCTGCTAAAAAACGGCGTCAGCGTAAGTTCGCCTCGTATCGGGTCATTTGTATTGATAAGGAACTCCATTTCCATCTGAGCCTGCAGCAGGTCGCCGCTGCTGTGGTTTTTCCACAGCATGCCGTCACTAAAGAAGCGCCAGTCTTTTTTAGGCAGCTGCCAGGCGTTGACAAAGCCCATCAGGCTATAGTCGGGCAGGTATACGCTCAGGCCGCTTTTGGCTGAGCGAATAATATAGCCGCGCAGGCGCAGCATGGGGTAGTCTTCCTTCTGTTTGAGCAAAAAACGCAGCTTCATGCGGTCGGCGGCGGCAAAGCTGGCCTGGTCGCAATTCTCCTCGAGGGCGCTGAGTGTTTCAGCCAAAGTGAGCATATCCTGGGCGCCGCGCAAGCTCTCTTTGCGGTCCAGCGCCAGCAGCTGCTGGTGGATAAGCAGGTCAGGGTAACGCCGTATGGGGCTGGTAAAGTGGCAGTAGTCGCTTTTTCCCAGTCCGAAATGTCCGCTGCCGGCGGCGCCGTAGTTGGCCCGCGGCAGGTGTCGCAGAAAGGCCATTTGCAGCAGCTCGCGCATGGGGTGCTTGGCCAGGTCCTTCAGGAAGGCGACCAGTTGTTTGCGGCTGCCAAAACGCTTGAATTTCCGCCCGCATATCTGGGCCACCTGCACGCTGAACTCGAGCATAGAGTCCGCCTCCGGCTCGGCATGATTGCGGAAAAGCGCCGGGATTTTTTTCCGGCGCAGCTCTTCAGCGATGCACTGATTTGCGGCCAGCATAAACTCCTCGATAAGGGCGTGCGATTCATCATGCTCGGTTTTTTGCAGGCCGATGATTTTCGAGGGTTGCTCGCTGCACAGCACGCGGATTTCCGGCATTTCCATGGGCAGAAAAAGCTCGTTTTTCTGTCTGTGGGCACGCAGTTTGGCGGCTACGCTTCTGAGCTTGAGCAGCATTTTTTTGATTTCGGGTTCCAGCCCGCTTTTTTCAGCTTCAAAGAGCCTCATCAAATCGTCATAGCAAAGCCGCTTATTTACCTTGATAGTAGTGCGTTTGCGTTCAAATGAGATGACTTTGCCGTTTTGCAGCGATATGCGCATAAACAAGCTGTGTGCCGCGCGCGGCAGTCCCTCCCGCAGGCTGCACAAGTCGTTGGAGAGCGCGGCGGGCAGCATGGGCAGAGTGCGTCCGGGCAGGTATGAGGTGAAGCCCCGTTTCAGGGCCTCCTTGTCCAGGCTGCTCTTGTATGGCACATAGCAGGCCACATCGGCGATGTGCACGGCTACGATGCATTCCTCGGCATCGCGTCCGGGCAGCAACGAGAGCGCGTCATCGTAGTCGCGCGCGTCCAGCGGGTCAATGGTGACAGTGAGCAGTTCGCTGCAGTCCTCTCTAGGCATTTCGATGGCTTGCAGTTCGGCGGCGCGAGTTTCTTGCTGCGTGCTGTATTTGCGCGGCAGGTCGAACTCCTTCACTATGGCATTGAGATCGGCGCGCACGCTGCCGCTGGCGGCGATGCGCGAGCTAAGCTGGGCGTAGAGCTGCCCGTCCTCAGTCTCCTCCTGCAGCAGTCTGGCCTCGACCCAGTCTCCCTCTTTGCTGCGTTGTATGACTGTGCCCTTTTCGTCCTGCTGCAGGCTGATAAGGGCGGGCAGTTCCCGGCGCAGCGGGCGCAGTGCCCAGCCCTGGCCGTGTTTGACCAGGCAGCCGACGATCTTGTCGTGCTTGCGCTTGACGATGCGCCGCACGCTGCCTGAGGGGCCGCGGCTATCCTTGACCTGGTCGAGCTGCAGCTCGACCAGGTCGCCGGAGATGGCTCCGAGCAAGGCTCCGGGCGGGATAAACACGTCTTGCTCGCCCTGATTCTCGCCGCTGAGGCGGACGAAGCCGAATCCCTGGCTGTTGACTCTCACTACTCCCTGCAGCGGCTCGCCCTGCTTTTCGGTCAGCACCAGGCGTCTGTCGGCATTTAGGCGCAGCAGCCCCTCCTTGCGCATCTCCCTCAGTAGCGCAGTGAGTCTTTTGGCATCGCAATTGCCTATGGTCTGGCGCAGCGTGCTGCGGCTCATGCCATCTTCGGAGGCTCCCCGCAGTATGTGCAGGATAAGCTCCTTCATTTTCTGGTCGCGCGCCATGCCCCTCTCCGCTTTTTTATAAAAACTTGTTTTATGCATATTTATGTATGTGAAATAATGTAAGCTTCATTTCGTCAATTTCAAAGTTGCCTAAGTGTATTATAGTACGACAAGCGCCCGATTTGTTCATTTGTGTGTCTTAGTGGTTCAAGGTTTTTTTGGACTGGGTTTAATATAAAGGAGTCATTCATGTCTCATTACGCCTCCAGGTTTGGTTTGCAGCTGGCTTTGAGCGCCGCTGAAAAAGAAGAGGTCTTGCGTCAGGCTCTGGCGCAGATAGAGCGTCCTTTGCGCAAGGTGCTTATCGTGCCGCCGGATATCACGCGTCTGAATTCCGACGCCGGTTTTCTGACCAACCTGCTTTACAAGTTGCTCAGCCCCAGTGCCCAGGTTGACATCATACCGGCCTTGGGCACGCATTTTCCCATGCGCGAGGCCGAATTGCGCTTCATGTTCGGCGACGAGATACCCCTGGAGCGGTTTTTTGTGCACGACTGGCGCAATGATGTGGTCACCCTGGGCGAGGTGCCCGGCGAGCTGATAAAGGAATGGTCCGAGGGCAAGCTTGACTACGCCGTGCAGGTGCAGTGCAACAAGCTGCTGCTGGAAGGCTACGACTTGATCCTGTCAGTGGGCCAGGTGGTGCCGCACGAAGTGGTGGGCATGGCCAACTACAGCAAGAATATCGTAGTGGGCGTGGGCGGCTCGGACATGATCAATAAATCGCATTTCCTCGGTGCCTGTCATGGCATGGAACGCATCATGGGACTGGACGACACGCCGGTGCGCCGACTCTTTAACTATAGCGCGGAAAAATTCCTGGCTAAGCTGCCCATATTGTATGTGCTTACCGTCATGGCCAAGAACCCGGAAAGCGGGGAGATGGACATGAAGGGGCTTTTTGTCGGCGATGATGACGCCACCTTTGCGCAGGCAGTCAAGCTAAGTCAGCAAAGCAACCTGGACCTGATGGACAAGCCCATAGACAAGGTGCTGGTCTATTTGGACCCGGAGGAGTTTAAGAGCACCTGGCTGGGCAACAAGGCGGTCTATCGTACCCGCATGGTGATTGCCGATCAGGGCGAGCTGATCGTTATGGCCCCGGGACTGAAACAGTTCGGCGAAGACACGCAGATAGACAAGCTTATCCGCAAGTACGGCTACAAAGGCACGCCGGCCACTCTAAAGGCGGTGGAGGAGAATGAGGACCTGCGTGATAACCTGAGCGCCGCAGCACACCTCATACATGGCTCGAGCGAGGGACGCTTTACCATACGCTACTGCCCCGGCCCCGGTGTCAGCCAAGAGGAGATCGAGTCGGTGGGCTTCGCCTACGGAGACTTGCAGGAGATAGTGGACAAGTACAAACCCGATGAGCTGAAGGACGGCTACAATACACTGCCGGACGGCGAAGAGATATTCTATATCAGCAACCCGGCCCTGGGACTATGGGCACTGAAGGCGCAGTTCGCTTGACTTGGTGTTTTGGACACGAAGAGACACGAAGATACACTAAGACACACTAAGACACACTAAGGGTTGCTTGGTTAGTCCAGGAATATATTGTCAATAAGCCGGGTTTTTCCGAAATATGCGGCCAGGGCCAGCAGTGCGGGCGCTTTGACTGGGTCCAGCGCCTGCAGGCTGTCCTGTGAAACCAGCTCGATGTAGTCAATTCTGCCGCCGGCCTGGCTGATGCGCCGGCGCGGAATTTCACAGAGCCGCGCGGCGTCGCGACAGCCGCTTTTGTATTCAGCCTCGGCTTCCTGCAAACCCTGATAAATGCTCAGGGCGTTCTGGCGCTCGGCAAGGCTTAGGTATTTATTGCGGGAGCTGAGCGCCAGGCCGTCGGCCTCACGCAGCAGTGGAGCCAGGAGCAGGCGCACGGGCACATTCAAGTCTCGCACCATGCGCTGAATAACGAGGGCCTGCTGCGCGTCCTTGCGTCCGAATACGGCGAGCTGACAGCCGCTGATGTTAAATAGCTTTAACACCACGGTGCACACGCCGCGGAAATGACCGGGTCGGCTAGCGCCGCAGAGACCGCCGGAGAGGCTCTCTTCGTCTACCCAGGTGGAGTGGTCAGCGGCATACATGCCAGCCGGCTCCGGATAGAAGACTGCGTCGACGCCTTCCTGGCGGCAGAGCTGCTCGTCGCGCGCAAAGTCGCGCGGATAGCTGGCCAGGTCCTCATTTGGGCCAAACTGGGTTGGATTGACAAAGATGCTCACCATGACGCGGTCGGCATGCTGCCGGGCCAGGCGTATTAGCGAGAGATGCCCTTCGTGCAAGAAGCCCATGGTGGGGACCAGGGCAAGGCGCAGGTTGCGCGCGCGCCAGAGCTGGCTAAGGCGAGAAACTGAGTCGATATCGCGTAGGGTTTGCATAGCGCAGTCACCGGCCAAACTTATCCTGTTTTACGTCTTCAACATATTTTCTGATTGCCTCGGTGGCGATGCCGCAGAGATCGGCGTAGACCTTGGCGTGTTTAGGCGGCTTGTCGCCGCTTAAGTTCAGCAGGTCGCTGATCACCTGCACCTGGCCGTCGCAATGCGGACCGGCCGCAATGCCAATGCTGGGGATTTCCAGCATAAGGCTGATTTCTTGGGCCAGCTGCGCCGGTATGCCCTCGAGGACCAGGGCGAAGGCGCCGGCCTCCTGCAGAGTCAGAGCGTCCTTCTTGAGCGCTTCAGCCTCCTCGGCGCTTTTGCCGTGCAGGCGGTAGCCGCCTTCTTTCAGCACCGACTGCGGCAGCAAGCCTATGTGCCCCATGACCGGAATGCCGGCCTGCACCAGCCTGGCCAAAGTGGGGGCCATAAGGCTGCCGCCCTCGAGCTTGACGGCGTCCGCGCCGGCTTCCTTCAGGCAACGTCCGGCATTGTGCAGAGCCTGCTCGACGGAGACCTGGTAGCTCATGAAGGGCAGGTCGGCAATCACCATGCAGCTCTTGCTGGCGCGGCGCACCGCCGCACTGTGGCTAAGCATCTCTTCGAGAGTGACCGGCAGAGTGTTTTCGTAGCCCAGCACCGTGTTGCCCATGGAGTCGCCAACCAAGATGGCGTGGCAGCCGGCGGATTCGCACCAGAAGGCCTGGCAGGCGTCGTAGGCAGTGATCATTACTATCTTCTCGCCCGCCGACTTGAAACGGGCAAAATCCTGTACACTAATGCGTTTATTCATGGCTGAAATTCGGGTTGGAGAGAAAAACGGGGCAGGGCAATGAAGTCTAGGCAAGACGGCTAAAGAGAGGTTCTAGGTGTATCTTCGTGTGTCTTAGTGATCCTGAACCTGGTCTACGGGGGCACTGCTCATATTTATTGCGGGAAGTATTGTTCATACAGCGTTAGAGCCTCCCGGTTTCCCAGCGCCGCGGCTTTGGCAAGCCAGTATTTGGCTTTTTCCGGATTTTTTTCAGTGCCCGTTCCTTCCATGTAGCATTTTGCGCTTTGCAGCATGGCTAGAGGTTCATCGAGCAAAGCCGCCTTTTGGAAGTATTCCAGCGCCAGCTGCGGGTCTGCTTTGTCAATGCCGTAGCCCCTCTGCAGATACAGTCCCAATTGAATTTGCGCCAGGGCCAGGTTTTCGTCGGCCGCTTTTTTCATCCATTTGAATGCCTCTGTCTCCGACATTTCGGCGCCCATGCCTTCGCTGTAGGCCACGGCCAGGTTGAAAGCTCCGCTAGGCTCATTGAGTTCGGCTGCGCTGCGGTAGCTTTCGTAGGCTTTTTGGTAGTCCAGGGCGGTTCCGTCGCCGTAGCGATAGCAGTCTCCCAGATGTACCAGGGCTGGTCCGTAGGCTGCGGTGGCGGCGGTTTTAAACCAGGAGTATGCCAGTTCGGGGTTGGCGGCTATGCCCAGGCCTTTCTGGTAGCAGTAGCCCAGCTTTGCCTGCGCCTCCGGGTCTCCGTCCTGTGCGGCCAGGGTAAGCCAGTTAAACATCTCGTGATAGTTGCGTTCCACGCCTATGCCGCTTTGATAGCAGTCTGCCAGGAGCACCTGTGAGCGGCTGTCTCCCTGTCTGGCGGCTTCGAGCAGGTAGCTTATCGCCTCTTCCGGATTGGCTGGTCCTCCCAGTCCGTTAAGCAGGAAGCTGGCCACGCGGTGCATTGCTCCGGTGTCTCCGGCATTGGCTCGCAGCTTGAGGAAATGCAGGGCGGTGGCGTAATCGCCGCTGCGTTCGGCCAGTATGGCGGCGCTCAACTGCGCTTCGGGCAGGCCGGTCTCGGCGGCCTGATTGTACCAGCGCAGCGCCTCGGCCTGGTTTTTTTTGACGCCGAAGCCGCCGTCATAGCAAAGCCCCAGATTGAACATGGCCTGCGGGCTGCCCTGTTCGGCTGCCTGGGTGAAAAGCTCGAAGGCCTTCTTATGGTTCTGCTTCTGCTCGAGCAAACCGTCAAAGTAGATTTTACCCAGGGCGACCTGGGCATTGGCATTGCCGTTTTTGGCCAGCTTTGCAGGCGCTCTACAGAGACTTGGTCCTCCTTGCCCGTAGGCTTGTCGCTGACCTTGATGGGGGCGCGCTTGCCCAAATCAGGCTGGCTGGAGATGGGCTTGCTCTTCTTGCCGCCGAAAGGCCACCACCAGGCGGCAAACATGGGCGGGGCAAACAAAAGCAGGCTAAGAAAAAGACAAAGTCGGTGGCGGGCTGAAAGGCGCATGGGAAGTCCTCGGGCGGTACTAGGGGCAGTAATCAGTATAAAATAATGCCGTTTTGCTAAAATACTGTAACCCGCTGAATTGCGCCGGCAAATAATGCAGGGGGGAGGACACAAAGACACACGAAGGCACACGAAGCTACACTAAGGGGAGGGTCATTGCTTGAATCTTTTGCTCAGCTCGGCATAGCTGATATGCAGCATGACTGGCTTGCCGGCCGGGCAGGAATATGGCATTTGACAGCGGGTGAGCGCAGTCAGAATAAATTGCAGGTCATTTGCCTGCAGATGACTGCCCACCCTGGCGGCGTGGCGGCTAGCGGTCTGCGCCAGATGCATGACGTTTTGACGGTTGCTTAGGTTGTTGCTGCGCAAATCGTCGATGATGTCACGCAAAGTAAGCGAGAAGTCCTGTTCCGGCATGCTGGCCGGCAGCGCGGTAATCAGAAAACTGTGTCCGCCAAAGTGCTCCAGGGAGAAGCCCAACGACTGGAACTGAGGCAGGCTGGCGAGCAAAAAGCGGCTTTCGTCCGGGCTTAAGTCCACGCTGATGGGCATCAGCAGCTGTTGCTGCTCCACTTTGCTATGCTTCAAGTTGGCCAGCAGGCGCTCGAAAAGGATGCGCTGTTGAGCCGCCGCCAGATCAACCACCACCAGGCCGCTGGAGGCCTCGGCGAGCAAATGTTTCTTGCCCAGACGGCTTAAAATGCGCAGGCCTTTCAGAGTGTCGTCGGCGGGGGGAGCTGATGAGCTGGGTTCGGCCCAGTCACTTTCGTCTTCAAGGCCAGTCTGCTGGCCAGTCGTCGCCGGCACTGCGCCGCCGCCCGGCCCGGCTCCTTGGAAGGAGAAGGCCGGCTGCAAGGGCGGCGGATTGAAGGGCAAAGGGGCAGCTGCGCCAGAGGGCAGGCTGGCCGGAGTGAATTGGGGCAGGGCAACGGGGTCGTCGGCGGCGGGAGCGAAGGCGGCAGCCGGGCTGAGAGCCGGCTCGGCACCCCCGGGCAGGCTGCGCAGCGCCTGGCGCAGGGCGGCGGCAATAATGGCGGACACCTTGTGGGAGTCGCGGAAACGCACCTCGTGCTTGGTGGGGTGGATATTGACGTCAACACGGTCGGCCTCAAGCTCAATATACAGGATGACCGCCGGATAACGCCCCTTGGGTATGAGCCTGTCGTAGGCGTCGCGGATACCGAAGTAGACCGTGGCCGAGCTGGCGGCGCGGCCATTGACGATGACGCGCTGCTCCTGCCGCGAACTGCGCGTGAAGCCCGGTTTGCTGACATAGCCGTAGACGCGCACCTGGTCCTCGCTGTAGTCCACCGGCAGCATGGCGGCAAAGGCCTCTTTGCCCAGCAGCATGGCGGCGCGCGAGGCAATGTCCTGAGCCGCACCGACTTGTATGACTAAACGCTTGTTCAAGCTTAGCTCGAAAGCAATGTCGGGACGCGACAGCGCCAGCAGCAGCATGCTCTCCTCGAGGTAAGAGTCCTCCGTGGCCGGACTTTTGAGGAATTTGCGCCTGGCAGGCAGATTGCCGAATATATACGAGACCTTGATATTGGTCCCCGGTGCGGCGCCGCAGTCCTGGACATCCTCGATGCGACCGTAGTTGACCAATACCTCGGTGCCGGCCAGGGCCTCCTTTTGACGGGTCTGCAAATGGAACCTGGACACCGAGGAGATGCTGGGTAAGGCCTCGCCGCGAAAGCCCAGGGTGTGGATTTGGCCGACGTCGCTTTCCTGGCGGATTTTACTGGTGGCATGGGCCTCGAGGCAGAGCAGGGCGTCTTGCCGGTTCATGCCGCAGCCGTCATCTATGACTTGCAGCAGCTTCTGCCCGCCCTGCTCGGCAAAGACGCGTATGCGCCTGGCGCCGGCGTCTATGGAGTTTTCGACCAGCTCTTTCATCACCGAGGCCGGGCGCTCGACCACCTCGCCGGCGGCGATGCGACCGGCTACCTCGGCTGATAATATGCGGATTACATTCATTTGGACACTAAGAGACACTAAGAGACACTAAGAGACACTAAGGGTTGGTAAAACCCTTGCTTTCATTTCAGAGTGCGAACTCTTCCAGGATTGCCTGGCAGCTTTTCGGCGCCCTGAGACTGAGTTCGACGCCCTGCTCATTATATTTTTCCTGGTTTATGGAGCATTGGCTGCGTATGGTTTTCATGATGTCATAGCGTTCATGGGGCACCAGCAGGCGCATTTCGCGCATCAGTGCGCTGCTCTGCTGCACCAGGCTTTCAAGCAGCTGAGGCAAGCCCTCCCCGGTTTTGGCCGAAACCAGGATGGCATCGGGGAATTTGCGTAACAATCTTTGCCTGCTGAGTTTGTCAGGCACCAGATCGATTTTATTGAGCACGATGATACCCGGCTTTAGCCCGGCGCCGATTTCCTCGAGCACATTCTGTGTGGTCTGATGGAACTCCAGGAGATTGTCTCCGCTGCTGGCATCGAGCACCTCGATAATATAATCCGCCAGCCGGGTCTCTTCGAGGGTTGACTTAAATGCCTCCACGAGCAGATGCGGCAGTTTGCGAATAAATCCGACGGTGTCTCCCAGCAGCAGTTCCAGGCCTCCAGGCAGCTGCAGGCGTCTGAGAGTCGGGTCCAGGGTGGCGAAGAGTTTGTTTTCGACCAGGAGCTGCGCGGCGGTGAGCTGATTGAGCAGGGAGGACTTGCCGGCGTTGGTATAGCCCACGATGGCGGCCACGGGCAGGGGTTTGCGCAGTCGTTTGCTGCGCTGCACCTGGCGCTGTTTGCGCACTTCATCGAGCTGTTTTCCCAGCTTGGCGATGCGGTCGCGCACCTGCCTTTGGTCCAGTTCCAGTTGCTGTTCGCCTTCGGCTCTGCCGCCCAAGCCGCCGCTCATGCCGCGCTGGCGGTGCAGATGAGTCCATTTGCGCGTCAGTCTGGGCAGATCGTAATTGGCTTTGGCCAGGGCCACTTGCAGCCTGGCCTCGTTGGTCTGGGCGCGAGCCGCGAAGATATCCAGGATGACCTCTTGCCGGTCAATGACGGCTAGTTCGCTCAGCTCTTCCCAGTTGCGTTGCTGCACTGGGCTAAGCATCTCGTCAATGATGATGAGGTCGGCACCGGCATTTTTTGCCTCTTCGATGATTTCTTTGGCCTTGCCGCTGCCCAGCAGCAGTGCCGGGTTAGGCTCGCGCAGGCGTGCCAGGCAGGAGCCGGCCTGCGGCAGCCCTAGCGTGTCAGTAAGCTCGGCAAGCTCGGCGAGCAGGTCTTTGGCCTCGTCGGCGCTCATGCCCTGGCTTTGCACGCCGACCAGGTAGGCCAGCGGCAGGCGCGTCTGGTCGGCCTCTTCGCCCAAATATTTGCGTTTCGTCATGCCTACCCCGCTGCGTTGGCGCTCATGCTCAAGGGCTTAACCCAGATATTGGCGGCGTCTTTCTCGCGCATGGAAAGGCGGCTTTCCATGACACGGATGCGGATCAGGTCGCCAAAGGGGGCCTTGCCCTCCATCTGCAGCAGGCTGCCGTGCACCAGGCCAATATCGGCGAATTTCTTGATGCCGGGCAGGTTTTCGCTGATGTTCACCACGGTGGCCTCGTGCCCCAGGGGCAGCAGGTCCAGGGAGATTAGCTCGCTGTCCTCCCCCTCGATGCTGGGCAGGTGCCGTTCCAGGTAGTGGCGCAGTCCGGCGCAGTCCTGGCGGTTTTCGATGGCGTCGGCCAGGGCGACAAAGCGATCCTTGTATTTTTCGGTGAGTATGTGTTCGGTTTTGCAGGCGAAATCATCGGCCTCCTCTTCGGAGAGCTTAAGGATATTGGCAAAAAAGCGTTTCATCACCTGGTGCCGGTGCCGTATAATATTGGCCAGCCTTTTGCCGCGATGGGTCAGGGTCACCGGGGAGTGCGGCTGATATCTGATCAGACTGCGGGCCGCCAGCGCCTGCAAGGCGTTGGAGACTGAAGGAGTGGAGACCTTGAGGCGCTCGGCGATCTCTTTGCTGTGAGCGTGCTTGTCGCTCTCAATGATCTCGGCGATCGCTTCCAAGTAGTCTTCAAGGCTGCTGGATATTTCCAAGTTACGCATACAACCACCTAAAGTAAAGGATGTCCAAAAAGAGAAGGGCAAGCGCGCCTCCGCGAGGCGCAGTCTTTGAGCCACTAAGGCAAACTAAGGGGGGGAGGGCACGAAGGCACACGAAGGGCTTATGCGGCGCCGTATAAGCCGCTTGCCCGTTTTGGTTTGTTAGGAAAAGGGAGCCGGACAAAGCAGGAAAACTCGATGAAATTGTCTAAAAACGCAAGTTTTTGGCTGAAATTCAAATTTTTCTCTGGGATTCAGTCCATTTGGTGCCCCGAAGGGGCAACCTATTGTCCATTTGGTGCCCCGAAGGGGCAACCTATTGTAGCCCAGGGTAAGCGAGGCTCCGAAGGAGCCGAGCGCCACCCTGGGTAGAAGCCCCCCCCCGAATCCGGCGCCCTGTAGGGGCGCCACTAACGGCCTTTCGGCGTTAGCAAGATAAGGGCGTGAAAACATTAATATAAAGTTAGACTCGTCTAAGTCAAGCCGCAACGAGTCGATTAGCGGGCCGCGTCGCGGATTTTTTGCAGGAATACCGGCAGGATTTCATTTTCCGGCAGGCTCATGGTTATTTTGCCCTGTTCGAAGATAACCGCCTTGCCTTTGCCGCCGGCCATGCCTATGTCGGCCTCTTTGGCCTCTCCCGGGCCGTTCACGCTGCAGCCCATAACGGCGATTTTACGCCAGGGCAGCTTTTTGCCTTCCGCCTCGATTTGGTCCAACAGTTTTTCCACCGCTTCCACGATAGGGAAGAGTCGTATTTTGGTCCTGCCGCAGGTAGGGCAGGCGATAATTTCGGGGCGTTCATGTCGCAGGCCGACGGCGTTCAATATTTTTCTGGCCAGCTTCACCTCTTCCTCCGGCGGGGCGCTAAGGCTTACTCTGATGGTGTCGCCTATGCCATCGAGCAGCAGCGCGCCGATGCCGATGGCTGATTTCAGCAGGCCGCTTTTCAGGCTGCCGGCCTCCGTGATGCCCAGATGCAGTGGCAGGTCGGACTGTGCGGCGAAAAGCCGGGCGGCTTGCACGCTGGTTTTCAAGTCTGATGATTTCAGGCTGACTTTCAGGTTTTGGCAGCCCTGTTGTGCGAATATGTCAATATATGCCAGGGCGCTGGCCACCATGCTTTCCGGACCTCGTCCCAGGCGGGCCTCGGTTTTGGGTTCCAGGCTGCCGCTATTCACTCCGATGCGCACGGTTTTTCCCAGTTTGGCGCATTGTTTGGCGACCAGGGCCACTTTGTCCACATCAGTGATATTTCCCGGGTTGAGTCGCAGCCCGTCGGCTCCGGCATCCAAGGCCCCCAG
>JAAZIY010000176.1 GCA_012800625.1 Lentisphaerota bacterium | reverse complement strand
GTGTCTCTTAGTGTCCTCCCCCTTCGTGTCCCTTCGTGTCTAAAATCTAGAACGGCCTTTTGCTCCTACTCAAGAAAAAAGATTATTGCTTGCCGAGATAGGGTCGTAGGTGTAGCTGCATCCCAGGTGTCGCAGGCCGGCCTCGTCTCCGGCGCCGGGCATATGCGAGAGGTGCACGTCACAATGTTCGAGCAAGTGCAGGCAGTCCAGGGCGCGTTTGGCATAGCTGTCTCGCGAGGCGCTGACCACCAGGGCGATGAGCGTCTCATTCAAGTCCAGCCCGACGCGTTTGTTGCTGGCCAGCCCGGTCTTGAAGTTGGCCACCGATTCGAGTATCTCGGGTAGCAGCAGGTGCTGGCTGTCAGGCAGCCGGGCCAGATACTTGCCGGCGTTAAGTATCATGCTGGCGGCAGAGTGCATGAGCGAGGAGTTTTTGCCGCTGATAATGTGCCCGTCGCGCAGGCGTATGGCGGCGCCGCAGTAGATGCCGCCGTCCCCCTTGCCGGCGCTTTCGCAGTCCGCGGCGCATTGCCTTGCCGCCTTGACCACTTCCCGGTCTTCGGGTTTCAGATTCGCCTTGTGCATTATCTCCTCTATGCGCGTAAAGACCTTCTCGTCTATCTGCCCGGCCTGCAAAGCGGCATAGTACTGGAAGAAGCGGCGGATGATCTCCTCCTTGGCCGCCAGCTGTATGGCCTGGTCGTCAACAAATCCGCTTTTGATGCAGTTCACTCCCATGTCGGTGGGTGACTGATAGCCCTCGTTGTTGCCGGTGATCTTGCTGAGCAAGGCCCGCAGCAGCGGGAAGGCCTGCAAGTCGCGGTTGTAGTTGACCGCCGCCCTGCCGTAGGCCTCGTAGTGAAAATGGTCCATGGCATTGTTGTCAAAGACGTCGGCGGTGGCCGCCTCGTAGGCGATATTGACCGGGTGGCTCAGCGGCAGGTTCCAGACCGGGAAGGTCTCGAATTTGGCGTACTTGGCCTTCTGCCCTCTTTGAGCCTCGTGGTAAATCTGATTCAGGCAGGTGGCCATTTTGCCGCTGCTCGGCCCCGGACCGGTGAGCACCACCAGCGAACGCGTCACCGGAATGTAGGGGTTGGCACCAAAGCCGCCGGCACTGACAACCTCGTCAAGGCGCTGCGGATAACCAGGTATCTCCTCATGCAGAAAAACCGGCAGACCGTGTTTTTGCAGACGGCGCTGAAAAACCAGGGCAGCGCTCTGCGAGCTGAAACGAGTGATGACGATGGCGGTCACCGCAATGTCGTTGTCGCGCAGATCATCGATCAGCTTCAAGGCGGCCTTGTCGTAGCTGATGCCGAAATCGGCGCGCATCTTCTTTTTTTCTATGTCATCGGCATGTATGCAGATAATGATGTCGGCTTGCTCCTGCAGCTGGCGCAGCAGCAGTATCTTCACGTTGGGATCGTAGCCAGGCAGAACCCGGGCGGCGTGAAAATCCTCCAAAAGCTTGCCGCCAAACTCGAGGTACAGCCGTCCCTCGCCCTCTTCGGCACGCGACATAATGGCCAGACGCTGCTGTTCCAGGTACTTCTGATTGTCAAAGGCGAAATTGTCCGACATGGCTGTCTTTCAGTAGCGGTTTTTTGAGAGGACACGAAGAGACACGAAAGGACACAAAGGCACACTAAGGGCTTATGCGGCGCCTGCGCGCCGCATAAGCCGCTTGCCCATTTTAGTTTGTTGGGAAAAGGGAGCCGGCGCTCCCAGGGATCCCACAACCTTTTTAGACGCGCTCTAGCATAGGCCACAAAAGAAAAAAGCGAACAGAATGTAATATCCTGCCCGCTTTGGGAAAACAAGGCGCCAGCCCTAGCGCGCGCGTTTGCTCATGCGACGCTTGACCTCGCTGGGCTTCTCGTAATGACGACGATTGCGCAGCTCCCGCATCGTGCCTTCCTTGTCCATCTTCTTCTTCAGACGACGTAGCACACGCTCGACTGGCTCATTTTTACGGCATTTGATCTCTGACATGCTGAATTCACCCCCTCTCGGGGTATTTGACCTTATATATGAAAAGAATTTATATCGGCAAACGAGTAATATATAGCCCGGCTAGACAAATTCAAGCCCTATGCCGCCGTAAAAAAAAGAATTGCGCCTGTAAACTGACCGCGTGCAAAAGTTATTTGGACACTAAGACACACCAAAG
>JAAZIY010000022.1 GCA_012800625.1 Lentisphaerota bacterium | reverse complement strand
GTCCAAAATTCTGCCGGGCCACCTTTTTGGACGGGGTCTGCCTTCGTGTGCAAAACTGCGAAGGCTATTTTCTATAGACTGCGGCGGCCAGGGCGTATTCCTGGGGCAGCTTGCCCAGCAGTTTTTCGGCGGCCTCGGCGGCAGCGGCCCTCACTTCGGCTGAGGGGTCCCAGAGGCAGGACATGACATAGGGCCTGGCGATCAGGTGTTTGCTCTCGCCGAGCAGGCGCAGCGCCCTCACCTTCAGGTCCGCAGGCTTGAAGTCGGCAAAGCGCTTCAGCAGGCATTCGCTGCTAAAAGGAAGCTGCGGCCCCATGCTCAGCATTTCGAAGGCCTTGTCCAGCATGAGCGGCTCGCCCTGCTTAATTGTCTCCCACAGGAGAGTCAGCATGGCCTCCGGCTCGATTTGCTCCAGGGTTTTATACAGAGCCTGGAAGGTGGCCGGCGCCGGATAATCATGATAGAGCCAGTCAACAAGGTCGATGTTGGAGCCAGGCTCCTCATGTCCGCAGTAGTAGTCTGCCAGAATATTGGCGGCATTGGCTGCCAGGCTTTTGCTTTTGCCTTTGCAGGCGGCCATCATGCTGTCGAAGACGATATTCAGCTCTGTGCGCAGGCAGGCCAGCCAGAGGCCGGGCAGCTCTTCGGGCTTGGCTTCGGCCAGCGCCGTCTGCATGCGCTGCTCATCAATGCTGTAGGCCTCCCCCCACTGTGAAATCGCCGTGGCCAAGGCACAGAACTGCCGATGTCCGGCCTCGGCCATTTTCTCTTGAATAAGCTCGAAGGCGTTTTCGGCGCCGGCCTGTGCCAAAGTCTGCAAGGTAATCTCGAAATACTCCTCCTGGTTCAGCCAGTATCCCAGCTGGGCCTTGGGGATTACACCCAGGCTGCCGAAAAAGCGTATAAGCTGCGAACGCGAGTAGTGGTCCGCGGCGCTGGGCAGGCTGTCGGCCAGCGCCACGGCGAAGCTGTTGCGCAGCTCGGGGTCAAAGTCTTCCGCTCCGGCCAGTATGACCATGCCCTCCAGGGCGAAGAAGGCCTCCTGGGCGGCCTGGTCGTTGCTCTCCGAAAGGCGCGGCACAAGAGCCTTCAAGGAGGCCTCAGCCTGGGAGAGCAGGCTTTTTGCCAGCTTTTTGCCGACTGCCGGCTTTGCCCAAAGCAGCCCGGAGGCGGTCTCCAAGACCCAGGCCGACCGCTCATTCAAATTTTCGCTTTTCTGCGACATCTCGCTCTCCTTACTCATAGGGTATGCAAAATACAATTCATCGCCGTCTCAATGCCTATAGGCGCTAACTTTGACCCCGTCCAAAAAGATCATAACGCCGAAAGGCCGTTAGTGGCGCCCCTACAGGGCGCCGGATTCGGGGGGGGCTTTTACCCAGGGTGTCGCTCGGCTCCTGCGGAGCCTCGCTTACCCTGGGCTATATTAGGTTGCCCCTTTGGGGCACCCAATGGACTGAATCTCAGAGAAAAATTAGATATTCTTCCAAAAACTGCGTTTTTCAGAAAAATTTTGCTTTTATGGGCACCTAACCAAGGTCAACACTACAGGCAAAATCAAAATCATCTGATGAATTATGCTGCAGAAAAAAGTTGTTTTATCTTTAGCACAATTTACTACAAAACATCGTATCTACTTGCGCCGTATGCGCATAACCATGCTTAACCCCAGGCTTCAGCCTGGGGTGCAAGCAGCCATCAAGACCGGCGCCTCGTAGAGGCGCTACTGCCCCCCTTTTGGGCAATGTCTTCTTTAGAGCAGGCACCAGGGTGGGCGCATGGGCTGGTTCAGCAGCGAATTGGCAAAGAAGTCATTCTCGAACTCCAGCGTCAGGGGATTGAAAGTAAGCCGTCGTCCGCTTCTGATGGCGCAATTGGCCAGGTGTACCAGGATATTACTGCGAAAGCCGTTTTTCTCGTTCAAGGCGAATTTTTTTCTGCTGCGCACTGAGACATTGAAGTCGCTGATCTGCGGCTCGGGTTCCGGCAGCTTGGCGGCCAGTTCGGCGAGGAAGCCTGGCTCGGTGCGGAAATCCTTGTACACCTTGCCGCCTGGCCCTTCGATAAAGGGCTTGCCCTTGGTCTCCTCCTCGCCCCATTCGCATGATTCGAGGATGATCTTGCAGCCGTCGGCGTATTCCATATAGACCTGGCCCCAGATACCCACCGCGTCGGGGTGCTGCGGCCAGGGCGCATTTGCCTCTATTCTCACCGGGCTGGTATCGTCTTTGTCCAGCAGGTACTGCACCGGGTCCAGGTAATGCTGTCCCATATCGGCCAGTCCGCCGCCGTCATAGTCCCAGTAGCCGCGGAAAGAGCCTGAGCAGCGATGCGAGTTATAGGGTCTCCAGGGCGCCGGGCCTAGCCAAAGCTCGTAGTCCAGGTCTTCGGGCACTGGTTCCGGCGGCAGGTCGGTTTTTCCCATCCACATGGATGCTTTCCAGGCGAATCCGGTGTGTGCGCTAAGGCGCACGGTCAGCGGCCAGCCCAGCGCGCCGCTCTGTATGAGTTTTTTCAGCGGGGCCACTTCGGTGCCCAGTCCATAGAATTTGGAGTGCATGCGGAACCAGGTGTTAAGACGAAAGACGCGGGAGTTGCGCTGCACCGCCCCGACCACCCAGACACCCTCGCCGATGGTGCGGGTCATGGGCTTTTCGGCCCAGACGTCGCAGCCGGCATTGAGGGCGTATATACATTGCAGAGCATGCCAGTGAGGCGGAGTGACCACGTGCATAACGTCTATGCTCTCGCTGTCTATCATCTCACGGAAATCGCGGTAGCCGCGGCAGTCTTGACCGGCCTCGGCGCTCTTGGCTTTGGCCGCCTCGACTCGCGAGCCGTAGACGTCGCAAAGCCCCACCAGGCGGGCCTGCGGGTCATCAAACACATAGCCCAGGTGCGACTGCCCCATGCTGCCCAGGCCGATAATGGCGTGGTTGATCTTGTCGTTGGCGCCCTTGGGGATGCTGGCAGGCCTGAGGGGCGCGGAGGATTTCTTCTTGGGTTTGGACTTGCTCATGAGCTTCCTTATCAGAGTACCATTAGACTGTCGATGCAGGACGTATATAGGCTTAGTGTGTCTTGGCGTGCAAAAAGCGCTTATTTCACAATGGTTCAGAAATCACTTTCCAGGAATGCCTTGTATCCTTTGTAGGCCATATAGGTGTCCAGCTTGCCGGCCACTTCCCAGGGCGCGTGCATGCTAAGCAGCCCGACGCCGCAGTCGATGACGTCCATGCCGTGCCTGGCCATCAGGTGCGCGATGGTGCCGCCGCCGCCCACATCGACCTTGCCCAGCTCACAGCTTTGCCAGTGCACCTGCTTGTCGTTGAAGATTTTTCTGACCTGCGCCACAAACTCGGCGCTGGCGTCACTGGCGCCGGACTTGCCGCGGCTGCCGGTATACTTGGTCAGGGCCAGACCGCAATTGATGCGACTCATATTATTGGGGGAGCTGACACTGGGGAAGCCGGGATCATGCAGGGAGGCGACGTCGGCGGAGAGCATTTTTGAGCGCTCCAAGGCGCGACGCAGGTTCAGCCCGCAGTAGGCTCCGCAGGCCTCGAACAGCTCGGCCACGGTGTTTTCCAGGAAGCTGGAGTCCATGCCGGTGGCGCCGTAGGAGCCGATCTCCTCTTTGTCGCAGACCAGGGCCACCTGGCTGCGCTGCGGAACGGCCTCGCTGTCCAGCAGAGCACGGGCGCCGGCATAGGCGCAGACCCGGTCATCATGTCCATAGCCCAAGATCATGGAGCGGTCCAGGCCCAGTTCGCGTGCCGGGCCAGCCGGCACGATCTCCAGCTCGGAGCTGAACAAGTCCTCCTCCTCGATGCCGTATCTTTCTTGCAGCAGTCTCAGAACACGCAGCTTGACCTTGTCCTTGGCTTCCTTAGCCTCCTTGTCGTCTTCCTTGTCCTCCGCCGCCCGGCTGCCCAGCAGCACATTTAGCGCCTCTCCGGGGATGCCGCTAGCCAGGGTCTTTTTTTCGCCCTCCATTTCCAGATGCGGCAGCAGGTCGGTGATAACAAAGACCGGGTCTTGCGGCTGGTCTCCTATGGCCACCTGTACCTTCTCGCCATTTTTTTTGATAATGACCCCGTATATGGCCAGCGGTATGGTAACCCACTGATATTTTCTAATGCCGCCATAGTAATGTGTGTCAAGCAGCAGCAAGTCGTCATCCTGGTATAGCGGGTTGGGCTTGGCGTCCAGCCTGGGGCAGTCGGAGTGTGCCCCGACCAGGTTAAGTCCTTCGCTGAGCGGTTTTTTGCCGACCCGCATAAGCATGATGGTCTTGCCGCCGTAGCTGCGATAGACCTGGTCTCCGGGCTTCAGCTTGACGCCCTCGGCATTGACCTGCTCCAAGTCCCTGAAGCCGGCCTTCAGGGCCAGTTCCAGCAGATGATCATGCACCAGGCGCTCGGTCTTCGCGCTGCTCAGAAACCCGATATATTCAGCGCAATAGCGCTCCAGTTTTTTCTCCTCGCCACGGGCCAGCTTGTCCCAGCCCTGCTCGCGCCGCCAAAACAACTCGGCGCCGCCGGATTTGACCTTCTTGACTGCCATTATTTACTCCTATTAGCTTAAGTGTGAATCAAGGCATTCTGACAATATAAGCAAAATCCGCGCAAATGCTAACTAGACCCCGTCCAAAAAGGGGGGCATAGTAGCGCCTCTACGAGGCGCCGGTTTTGATGGCTGCCTTTACCCCAGGCTAAAGCCTGGGGTTAAGCATGGTTATGCGCCTACGGCGCAGATATATGAGTAGTTTTATGATCCCTTGCGTTAAGGATAAAACGGCTCGGATCTGCGAAAAAATTCATCAGGTGATTCTGAATTTGCCCGTAGTATTGGGCCTGGTAGGTTACCCACAAATGCAAAATTCTCCTGAAAAACGCATTTTTGGGAAGAAATTCTAATTTTTTTCTGCGATTAAGTCCATTTGGTGCCCCGAAGGGGCAACCTAATATAGCCCAGGGTAAGCGAGGCTCCGTAGGAGCCGAGC
>JAAZIY010000175.1 GCA_012800625.1 Lentisphaerota bacterium | reverse complement strand
CACGCTTTAGCGTGCTCCCCGCTCCCGTCCCAAAGGCCCCAGGTATGTAGTACACGCTTTAGCGTGCTCCCCGCTCCCGTCGCACGCGTCCCAAAGGTCCCAAAGGTCCCATTCGTCCCATCATATTTACGCCTGCTTCAGGGTCTGCCATATTTTTCTGATAGCTTTAGCGGCCTGGCTGTCGCTGTGTTCGAGTACGGTTTTGCCGGCCATCAGGGCGGCATTCACCTCGAGGTCAAAGGGTATTCGTCCTATAAGCTCGGCGCCAGTGCGGCTGCAAATATCCTCGATTTTGGCGGCCTGCTGCAGGTTTAGGTCCGCCTTGTTGATCACCACTTTGGCGGGCACGCCAAAATGCCTGGACAGCTCCAGCACCCGCTGCATGTCATGCACGCCGGAGACCGTAGGCTCGGTGACAACCAGCACCAGGTCGCTGCCGGAGATTGAGGCGATCACCGGGCAGCCGGTGCCGGGGGGGCCGTCGGCGATGATATATTCCTTGCCTAGTTCCCTGGCCAGCTCGGCGGCGCGCTCGCGCACCTGGGTGACCAGGCGTCCGGAGTTCTCCTCTGCTATGCCCAGCCTGGCATGCACCATAGGCCCATAATCAGTATTGGAGACAAACCAGCAGCCGGTAATATTCGGATCGCTGCTGATGGCCTCGACTGGGCAGACCCTGGGGCAGAGCCCGCAGCCCTCGCAGTCCACCGGGTCTATATAATACTTGCCGGCCTGCGGGCTAGGTTTATGCAGCTGCGCGATGGCGTCAAAGTGGCAGTGCTGTGCGCAGTCTCCGCAGGCAATGCAAAGCTCCGGGTCTATCTCGGCCTTGACCCCGCCGATGAAGTCATGTTTTTCGCGCAGCTCCGGCTTGAGCAGGAGGTGCAGGTCGGCGGCGTCCACGTCATTATCGGCCAGCACCTGTCTTTCGGCCAATTGCGCCAGACAGGCAGTGAGCGTAGTCTTGCCGGTACCGCCCTTGCCGCTAATAACGGTGATCTCTTTATAATCCCCCTTGTAGTCGGAAGCTTCAAAAGCGGCCTGTGGTTTTTGCGGCGGCGCGATTTCCGGCTCCTCCGGCATAGGCGGCAATGCGGTTTGCAGGCTGTCATAAATCTGCAGCAGATTCTCCTCCAGTTCAGGAAAGCGCTCCACCAATATGGCGCCCTCGGCGTAGGCCTCGGCATATTTGCGGCTGAAGGGGATTCTGCCGGCTATGGGCAGTCCGACCTGCCTGGCATAGTCGGCGATGATTTTATCCTCGCCGTCAGAGCGGTTAACGATGATGCCGGTAGGCAGTCCCAGCTGCAGGCTCAGTCCCACGGCCAGCTTCAGGTCATTCAGGCCGAATGGGGTAGGCTCGGTGACCAAAAGCACGCGGTCGGCGCCCTTGAGCGCAGCCACCACCGGGCATGAGGTGCCTGGGGAGGCATCGATGATATTGACCGCGTCCGGCAGCAGGTATTTTTTCACCGCGCCCACCACGTTAGGCGCCAGGGCCTCGCCCAGGTCCAGCTTGCCCTGGGCAAAAAAGAAGGGGGCGCTCTCGCGCTTGTCGGCCTGCACCTTGCCGATGCGCTGCGCCTCCTCGCGCAAGGCGCCGCTGGGGCAGACATAGGAGCAGACCCCGCAGGAGTGGCAAAGCTCGTTGAACACCAATATTTTTTTCTTCACCAAGGCAATGGCGTTATAGTTGCAGGCCTCGGCGCAAAGCCCGCAAGCTGTGCATTTATCCGCCTCCCAGACCGGTTTGAGCACGCTTACCTCGGACTCCTCGCTGTACTCCGGGCGCACGAAAAGATGGTTGTTAGGCTCTTCCACGTCGCAGTCCAGCAAGCGGATATCCTGATTATTGAAAGACCCTTTTTTGACGGCCCGTCGCGCCAGGGCGAAGGCCAGATTGACTGCGAAGGTGGTTTTGCCGGTGCCGCCCTTGCCGCTTGCTACTGCTAAAATCATCAGTGTTTCCTTGTATAGCTATGGTGTTCAAAAAAAAAGCGTGAAAAATCCTGTGCCCTGCTACGGCTTCCAGTCCAAAAAGCTGGCCCTACAGTTATTTTTCAAAAATGGCGCGGCATTTTCCCGGGCAGCTACGGCATTTGCCGATAACCAGCCACAGTGCCGCCAAGACAAGTATTATTATTCTAGTCATATTTAGGTCTCCCTGAGCATGGTGTTTCCACAGTTAGGGCATTTCATCTCGTAGCAGGGTTGTCCTCGCTGATGCGGCAGGCGTTTACCGCACTTGCTGCAGACGCAATTGCCGCCCGCCCCTCTGCCGGCGCCGCCCATGCTGCCTCTGCCCTGGCCGGCTCCCTGTCCTCTGCCGACGTTTCCGCCGACACCCGCTTCACTATTGGCTGCAAACATATTCTGCTCCTTTGTTCATGCATTGGCGCCGGCGCCGAGCGGGTATGTGCCGCCCCGGCGCCGGCTGGTTCAACAATTGCTACTCGCTTTTCTTTTCCAGAGCTGCGAGTCTCTGCTTAAGCTCGGCGCTCAAGCCCTCAAGATCGGCAAGCTGCGACTTGAGCATCTCCTGCTCCTGTTCGGCACTGGGCTGGTTCCAGGCACCCGGGCCGTAACCGGCACCGTAGCCATAGCCGTAAGCAAAGCCGCGTCCGCCGCCCATGCCGCGTCCGCCGCCCATGCCACGTCCGCCGCCCATGCCGCGTCCGGCTCCAAAGCCGAAGCCGCCGCGCGCGCCGAAACCGAAGCCCTGGTTTGCGAAGCCAGGTCGCATATATCCGGCGCAGTAGCCTGCCGCTCTTCCTGTCATTGGGCCCATTCCTCGGGGGCCGCTTCCATCACCTCTAGGCATAATAACACTCCTTTTTATTGGGGTTCTTGTTGTACTGCATCACTGCAGAAAAAAAATTTGTGCAAGCATACACTCGCTAAAACGCCGCTCCGCGTCTGCCGCCGCCGGGCCCTCTGCCGCCTCGACCCTGCCCTCTGCCGCAGCCGCGGCGCATTCCGCGACCGCAGCCAGGCATGCGGAAATCATGCAGCTCTCCGGCGGCATAAGCCTGCAGCAGCGCCGACGGCTCGCCGCAGATATGCGAATGCAGCTCAATGCCGGCCTGGCGCAAGGCAAACTGATGCGCACGCGATACCGCACCGCAGAGCAAAACCCGCACGCCGGCGCCGCGCAGAAGAGCGGCGCGCCCATAGGCGTCCTGGCTGACAAATTCCAGCCTGGCGCCAGCGCTGAAAACACCGTCGCAGTAACTGTAAAGCTGAACAGCAGTGCAAAAATCAAAGACCGGACTGAGCCGACCCTGCCAAATTGGTAAGGCGAGTGTAATCATGATTTATATGTTAGCAGAAAACATGCCAGAAATAAAAGCGGCGCGACAAAACCCCGGCCTAGCGCCCAATCTTCGTGTGACTTCGTGTGACTTCGTGTCCGAACAAGCTCCAGATACACTCTTATAACTTGCCATATCATTGCAATATGCTATATTAGCTGTGACACAACCTTGCAGACTGCATTACTAGGAGGCCATTTTCATATGAGTAAGCCCAAAGCCGCATTTTACCTGGACCAGGACTGCGCCATACTCGATTCTTTGAACGAAGGCGTGTTCAGCGTGGACCTGGACTGGCGCGTCACCAGCTTCAACCGGGCCGCCGAAGAGATCACCGGCATCTCGCGCCAAGAAGCCATAGGCGCCAGGTGCTCGGAGGTCTTTCGCGCCAGTATCTGCGAGAATGATTGCGCCCTGCGCCAGACCTTTGCCAGCGGCGAGCCTATACTGGACAAGCAGGCCCTGATTGTTGACAGCGAAGGCGAGCGCATCCCCATACGCCTGGGCTGCGCCCTGCTGAAGGACGCGAAAGGCCGGATCATCGGCGGGGTGGAAAGCTTTCAGGACCTCAGCCAGCTCGAACGCCTGCAGAAAGAGCTGCACGGGCGCTACGGTTTCGAGGACATCATCGGCCAGAGCACCGCCATGCGACGGCTTTTCGACATACTGCCGCAGATCGCCGCAAGCCCCTCCAATGTGCTTATCGAGGGCGCCAGCGGCACGGGCAAGGAGCTTTTTGCCCGCGCCATACATCAGCTCTCGCCGCGCCGCGAGCAGCCCTTTGTGGCGGTCAACTGCGCCGCCCTGCCCGACACGCTGCTGGAAAGCGAGCTTTTCGGCTACAAGGCCGGCGCCTTCACCGACGCCAAAAAAGACAAGCCGGGGCGCTTCGCCCTGGCCGAGGGCGGCACTATCTTTCTCGACGAGATCGGCGATGTCTCCGCGGCCATGCAAGTGCGCCTGCTGCGGGTCTTGCAGGAGCGCCTTATCGAGCCTTTGGGCGCGGTCAAGCCCCAGCCGGTGGATGTGCGTGTGGTCTGCGCCACCAACCGCGACCTGCAGGAGCTTATGGAGCAGGAGAAGTTCCGCCAGGACCTCTACTACCGCATCAGGGTGGTCAGCCTGAGACTGCCCGGCCTGGCGCAGCGCCGCGAGGACATACCGCTGCTGCTCGAACACATGATAGACAAGTTCAACCACCTGCAAGACCGGCATATACTCGGGGTCAGCGACGAGGTCATGCGCCGCCTTATGGAGCACGACTTCCCCGGCAATGTGCGCGAGCTGGAGAACATCGTCGAGCAGGCCTTCGTGCTTTGCCGCGGCGCGCTTATCGAGGGAAAACACCTGCCCCTTGAACTGCGCCCCGCAGCCGGCGGCACCATGCCCGAAGAGCTGCCCATGAACCTGGAAGACCTGGAGAAGCTCAGCATCGAGGAAGCCCTGCGCAAACACCAGGGCAGCCGCAAACTGGCCGCCGCCGAGCTGGGCATAGACACCAGCACCCTGTTCCGCAAAATCAAGGCCCATAAGATACAGCCGCCGGCAAAAGACGGACGCAGCCGGAAAAACTAGCCTAGGAGAGTGGACACGAAGACACACGAAGGAACACTAAGACAGACAAAAAAAGCCCCATGCGGTTTTACCGCATGGGGCTTTTGTTGAGGGTGGGAATCAGACTCTTTCGACGACTATGTCCTCGCTGACCTGCTGTTTCAGGGTGCGCTCGATGCCGTCCTTTAAAGTGATCTGCGAATAAGGGCAGCTGCCGCAGGCGCCTTTCAGACGCAGGAAGACCTGGTTGCCTTCGATCTTCACTAGCTCCATGTCGCCGCCATCATTTTGCAGATGCACGCGCAAGGACTCCAATACTTCCTTGATTTTTTCTTCCATGATGATATTCCTTTTTTATTGGCCGAAAACGGCGATTTGTTCTCTGATGCGCGACAGTTTCTCTTCCGTGTCGCGGACATTTTGTCGTTCTTTGGCGACCACCGCCTCCGGGGCGCGGGCGACAAAGTTGGCGTTGGCCAGCTTGCCTTGCAGGCCGGCCAGGTAGTTACTGCTCTCCTCCTCTTGTTTGCGCAGGCGAGCCAGCTCGGCCTCGAGGTCCACCACGCCGGCCAGTGGCAGGTAGGCGCTGCCTATGTCGCTGAGGGCCACGCCGCAGGCGCCTTCCGGCCTGGCGGCAAACTCTATGCTTTCGGCATTCAGCAGGCTTTGCAGCGCATCCAGGTCGTCGCGCAAGAATTCCTCCGCCTCGCGGCTGACCGCCTCGATCACCAGGCTCACTGCTCGGCTGCCAGGTATCTGATAGCTGGCGCGCAGATTACGCAGGGCGCGGATCAGCTCGAACTTGGCCACATTAAGGCGCAGCAGCTCTTCGTTGGCGCCCAGCTGTTCAAGTTGCTCGGCGCTGATTTCCTCCGGCCACTTGCTCAGCATGATCGAGTCTTCCGGCCCGACGAAGCCCATCTGGTGATAGAGCTCCTCAGTGACAAAGGGCATGAAGGGGTGCAGCAGGCGCAAAAACACCGACACGGCGTGATCGAAGATACGCCGGCTGGCGGCGGCGCCGGCGCAATCGCCCTCGAAAGCCGACTTGCAGGACTCCAGGTACCAGTCGCAAAACTCGTTCCAGATGAAATCGTAGAGATTCCTGGCCGCCTCGTTGAAGCTGAAGCGCTGCAGGCTTTCGCCTGTGGCTTTCACGATGCGCTGCAGGCGCGCCAGTATCCATTTGTCATCGGCGCGCAGCCTCTCGGCGGGCAGGCCCTCCAGGTCTTGCCAGTCAGAACTGACGGCTCCCTTGCTCAGTCTGAAGCGCACCAGGTTCCAGAGCTTGTTGGCGAAGTTGCGTCCCAGCTCGCATTTCTCGTTGCTGTAGCGTATGTCCTGGCCCAGCGGCGCGATATAGGCCATGGTGAAGCGCAGCGCGTCCGCGCCGTATTGGGCCACCACGTCTATGGGATCGGGCGAGTTGTTCAGGCTTTTGGACATCTTGCGGCCTTCCTCATCTCGGATAATGGAGGTGAAGTAAACGTCGCTGAAGGGGATGTCGCCGGTGAACTCCAGGCCTGCCATGATCATACGAGCAACCCAGAAGAAGATAATGTCAGGTCCGGTTACTAAACTTTGAGTAGGGTAGAAGCGTTTTAGTTCCCTGCTTTCCTCTGGCCAGTCAAAGACCGAGAAGGGCCAGAGCCAGGAGCTGAACCAGGTGTCGAGCACATCCGGATCCTGCTTAAACGCCTTGCAGCCGCAGACGCAGAGCGCCGGGCTTTCCTTGCTCACGTAAAGCTTGTTGCATTGTGTGCAATAATATGCCGGTATGCGGTGTCCCCACCAGAGCTGCCGGCTGATGCACCAGTCCTTGATATTCTCCATCCAGTGTCTGTAGGTTTTCACCCAGCGCTGCGGGTGGAAGCGCACGCGCTCCTGCTCGACCACCTCGAGTGCCGGCTTGGCCAGCTCTTCCATTTTCACGAACCACTGGTCGGAGAGCCGCGGTTCGACGGCCACATTGCCGCGCTCGGAGTAGCCCACCTGGTGGATGTGCTCCTCGGTCTTTTCGAGCAGGCCTAGCTCCTCCATTTTTTGCAGCACCAGTTTTCTGGCCTGATAGCGGTCCAGGCCATCGAAATCTGCTCCGGCCTGCTTGTTCATAGTGCCGTCGTCGTTCATGACCTCGGGCATATCCAGGCCGTGTCGCAGTCCCACCTCGTAGTCGTTGGGGTCATGCGCCGGGGTTATCTTCACTGCGCCGCTGCCGAACTCGCGCTCGACGTAGTCGTCGGCGATCAGGGGTATCTCTCTTCCCACCAATGGCAGGGTCAGGGTTTTTCCCAGCTTGTCGCGGTAGCGCGCATCTTCGGGGTGTACGGCGACGGCGGTATCGGCCAGCATGGTCTCAGGCCTGGTGGTGGCGATAACGACGTATCCGGAGCCGTCACTGTAAGGATAGCGGAAATACCAGAGCTTGCCCTTTTCCTCTCTATAGATCACTTCCTCATCAGAAAGCGCAGTGCCGGACTTGGGGCACCAGTTGATAATGCGCTTACCCTTGTAGACCAGGCCCTTGTTATACAGTCTGATAAAGACCTCTTGCACGGCGGCGGAGAGCTTCGGGTCCAGGGTGAAGCGTTCCCGCTCCCAGTCGCAGGCGCAGCCTATGCTGCGCAGCTGCCGGATAATGGTGCCGCCGTACTTCTCCTTCCACTGCCACATATGCTCGAGGAATTTCTCCCGTCCCAGGTCATGTCTGCCCAGGCCTTTTTCCTGGCGCAGCTGCGCCTCGACCTTGGCCTGGGTGGCAATGCCGGCATGGTCTGTGCCGGGCACCCAGCAGACCTCGCGCCCGCGCAGCTTCTCGAAGCGAATCAGGATGTCTTGCAGGGAATTGTTGAGCACATGTCCCAGGGTGAGCATGCCGGTTACGTTGGGCGGCGGAATAACGATGCTGTAGGCAGGTTTGTCGCTTTGCGGATCGGCATGAAAATAGCCGCGCTCTTCCCAGGTGGAATACCATTTCTTCTCCACCTCGGCCGGATCATAGGCGCGGGATAGACTGCTCTGGCTCATGAATGCTCCTGAAAAACATGAAACAACCAGTCGTATCCGAGCAAAAACGCGCAAAAACGACTGGTTTTGGTAAAAAGACAAATGTAATGTCTGAAGCTCCTGAAAGCAAACCCCGTCCAAAAAGCCCTTGAACCACAAAGGCACACGAAGGGGGGAGGACACGAAGAGACACAAAGGGGCACGAAGGCACACTAAGGGCTTATGCGGCGCCGCAGGCGCCGCATAAGCCCTTAGTGTGCCTTCGTGCCCCTTTGTGTCTCTTCGTGTCCTCCCCCCTTCGTGTGCCTTTGTGGTTCAAGGGCTTTTTG
>JAAZIY010000174.1 GCA_012800625.1 Lentisphaerota bacterium | reverse complement strand
TATGGACTCTATGGACTCTATGGACTGTCTTGCTGTGCCTTCGTCTGCCTTAGTGTATCTTCGTGTCCGAAATATTGTTTTTTTCTAAAACACCGGTTGGGTCCAGGCGGTTTCCCAGATGGCATGGTTTGGCAGGCAGAGCCTGGCTGAGCGGTTAGAGATGACTTCAGCGCGCAAATACAACCAGTCATCCTGTATTTTGCACTCGGCTACATTGCCGTGAATTTCCAGCACCACTTTGCCTATGTCATTGGAATACTGTGGCAGCACCCTGGGAGGGCGGGCGCCTTCAGGAGGAATGTAGACCCATTGCACTTCTTGATTGAAGTCCTTGGCAGTGCTGATGAAACGAATTTTATAATCAACGCCGGCTTCCGGCTCTACTTCTACTTTCAGCGTGCGGCTATCGCGGTCAAACTCAATTTCCTTGAGAGTAACACCGCAACTGGCATAGTAATCGCCCTGGTTCATGGCGTTGATTAGATTCGTGGCGCTCATTTCGGGACAGCGCACCATCACCCAGGCGTCATTGACGACACAGCCCAGCTGGTCGCCGCGATGTGCATAGATGTGGGCGTCATCGCTGGCGGCGCCGTAAAGACAGGGCTGGTTTCTACTTAGGCGGAAAGCGTTGACTATGTCCCAGAAGCGTTCGTTAGTGAAGCATTCGGGGCAGGGCTTGGCTAGTTTTTGGCCGTCGTTGCATACTTCAAAATGACGTATCTGCGGGTTTTCTATCAGGTCCTGCGGTGTGTTGTCATAGTAGCGATAGTAGGGATGGCAGAGCATGTACATGGCTGGCTCTTCCTGCTTGGCGGTGACCTCGAGGAAATGCTCGTAGTTGGCCGCGATGGTGCTGCGCACGTCGTCTTTGGCGATGGCCGGCAAGGTGTGAGGTATGTTCAGGGCATTGAGGTGTACCTTGTATATGCCGCCCAGGCCGGGTATCTCCAGACATACTTCCTGACCAGGCAAATAAAGGAACTCGCCGGGCACATTGAAGCGCTCCTTGGTCTCCTGATAGGTTGCGATGCGGGCGAAGCGGCGCAGATGCACCTTTTTGCTTTCGATGAGGCCCGGGAATTTCTTTTGAGCCTTCTCCAGAGCCTGTGGTGTTACATTGTATGGCCAAGGCTCCTCGCTGGCTTGCAACTGCAGCCACATGTTTGGATCATCGCCGAGCACATTATGGTCGGTGACAAAAACAAAGTCATAGCCGCTTTCCTTATATAAGCTGGCCATTTCCTCTGGAAAGCCAATGCCGTCAGACCAGTAAGTATGGGTGTGCAGTTGCCCTTTGCGCCAAATTTTGCTCACGGTGAAATACTCCTTTGCGTTGTTTTGCTGAAAGAATATTAATCTATATGGCAATGCCAATTTTGCTATTGTTCTGGTGAAAGAGTGCTGTTTGCAGTGTTCGCTATTGATTCAGCAGACTGGGCATGATTGCTCCCAGGCCGATGAGCAGCAAGGTGGCATACACCAGAAAACGCAGTTTTTCTTTGCTGAACCTGGCGCCTATTTTCAAGCCCAGCGCCGTGCCGCAGTAAACTATAGGAGTCATAATCAGGGCTAGTAGCAGGCTACGGGATATGGAGCTGGCAAAACTCAGGTAGAGCATGCCCAGTTGTATGGGAATAGCCATAACAAAGACGGAAAACAGAAAGGCGCGGCTTTTTTCATTACACCAGTCGTGAGCCATCACCCAAATCACCATGGGCGGCCCGCCCATGCCGGAAAGTCCGGAGAAAACCCCGCTGCCGCCAAAAGCCAGCAAGCCCCAAAGCCAGTGCCGCGATTTTTTTGGCTCTGGGCGAAGCAGGAGTTGCAAAAAGACCATGCCGCAAATAATGCAGCCCAAAACCAGTCGAATTTGGGCGGCTCCGCTTGTACTCAGTTTTTTCAGCAGATATATGCCGACAACGAGGCTTGCCACGCGTACCGCCGTGGCCCAGAGTGATAGACGCCAGGGGACAAATTCGCGCAGCTTGAGCAGGCCAAAGCCGGATTGCAGCAATGAGCATGTGGAAATCAGGGCGACTGTATTGGTTAAGGGCATGCCGGCAAAGACCAGCAGCGGGGTGGCCAAGAGAGCGAAGGCAAAGCCAATGGCGCTTTGCAAGGCACTGGCAATGAAGAGAACTACGGCAATAAATAAATAATAGAGCAGAGACATGAGCGCTAGTCGAGTCAGAGTGGAAATGAAGCAAGTCTCCGTCCTGCCTCATTCGCTTGGTTAGATTTTTCATCCCCGGGACCACGAAGGGGCATAAAGAGCCACGAAGGGACACGAAGGCAGAGGCAGAGCTTGTCCGGTGGTGGAACTGTTTTTATTTGTCTGCTAGCTGCGCAGGAATAGCTCGACCACAGGTATTTCTACATCTGGAGCAATGGCGGGCATAAGCAGGGTCACTGTGTCCGGGCTGGTTTTGGCGCTCATATTGCTGTGCGGCGCGCCTTCCTCCCGCATGATTATTTCGCTGTGGTCATGCAGGAAGCGCGCAAAACTCAGCTTGCCTTGCATTTTTGGCAAATGGAGGAATTTTTGCGGCCAGCTCAATATGTGTATATATAGCCTTTTTGTTTTTGCATTGTAGGTGTAGCGGCAGTTTTCCGGCTCCGGCATCTCCTCGGGTGCCGCGCCGCAGCCATGTATGGCTGCCTGATGATCCCGCATCCAGGCTTCGACCTGGCGCAGTATGCTTGTGGCGCGCGGGTCTATGCTGCCGCGGGCGTTCGGGCCGATATTCATCAGCAGGTTGCCGCCGCGGCTGACATGCTTGACCAGCATGGCGAGAACCTGTCCTGGGGTTTTCCAGGTCAGCTCGTCGCGAAAATATCCCCAGGCTCCGGAAAAAGTCTGACAGCCTTCCCAGGGCAGCAGCTTGCCCTCCTCGTCACGTATGCCATACTCCGGGACGTATTGCTCTGGCGAGCTGAAATCGGCGCTGCCGGGCAGGTCCAGACGGTCGTCAACCAGGATCTCGGGCTGCAGTTTTCTGGCCAGGGCGAGCAGTTTTTCGGACTCCCAGTCTTCTCTGCCTTTGCCCCTGCCGTCCTCGCGCGGATAGGAGAAGTCAAACCAAATGATGTCGATTTTTCCATAGTTGCCCAGCAGCTCGCCAACCTGGTCGCGCATGTATTTGGCATATCTTTTTTGTTTGCGCGGCGCATTCAGCTCGTCAATATTGGGCGCGTTTCGCAGCGGGTGATTAACATCAATGACAAAATCGGGGTGATGCCAATCGATGAGCGAATAGTAGAGTCCCACTTTCAGGCCGGCGTCTCGAAATGCCTCTATGACCTCGCCCAGGTAGTCCCGCTTCACCTTATAGTCGCTGAATTTTGTATCCCACATACAGTAGCCGTCATGGTGTTTGGCGGTGATGACGAAATACTTCATGCCGGCTTTCTTGGCCAGGCTGGCCCATTCTCGCGGCTCGAACTGGTCCGGCGTGAAATACTCCTGGTAGCGCGCATATTTCTCCGGATGGATTTCCTCCCTTGACTGCACCCATTCATGTCTGGCTGCCACCGCATACATACCCCAGTGTATGAACATGCCAAACCTGGCCTCAGACCACCATAACCCGCGCTCGGAAATTTGATTCATTTGCCGCTTCCTTTTACTTATGCATCAACAAAAACCCGGCCTCCGGGCCGCGTCTAGGACTGGCGCTTTCTTTAGGGCGCCGGTCTTATTGCTGGTTCCTCGGTCCTTGCGCGGTCTTGCTTCACAGCTGCACCCGCGTTTTCCAGTAGGCGGCCACTGCCGCGCTCGTGTGACTGGTCAAATCATCGAGAATATAATCAAGTTGATAGCCATAGTATATATGATTATTTTCGTCTTTTCAACTGAGAAAGACGACAAAGCAGCGGCAGCTTCGCAAGAACAGCAATGTGGGGCTGTCCAAAAGAGGGCGCCCAGGTTTTGGGACACCAAGTCACACTAAGTCACACTAAGTTTTTTTCAGTTGAAAAGGCGTTACAAGAGGCCTATGCCGCAAATAGGCACAGACTGCCGCATACAGTCCTACAACTCGGCTAGGCATTCAGCGAAAAAACCGGGCTTGTCGTTGTTCCATTTCTCGGTGAAGGCTGCCGGATACTTTTTTAAGAGTTTACATACATATTGAGCACAGCCGTCATTGTCAAGAACAATGGTTTCCGCATCGCCAAACCTGCCTCTTTGCAAGGCGCCTATTTTCTCAAAATGTGGTTCCACCTTGCCGTAATAGCGCGAGTGTTTGCCAGTATGACGCCGCGAAGGCCTAAGACTGCGTTTGCCATTTGCATCCACGATATACAATTGCTGCTTTTCAATGCTCAGCACCTCCTCGGCCTGGGCCCATTCTTCCACCCCGTGCAGAAAAGTGTTGCACTTGATGCTGCAACCTATGAACATGGTTTTCGCTTTGCGCTGCCAGAGCCGGTGCCATGGCGAATCATAGGCGGCTGGCGAATCAAAGTTCTCATGTCCGGCGACAAACTCTTCTGCTTCTTTGCCCAATGCCGCCACCGAGTGTGTGGGATGTAATGAGCGATACACGCATTTTCTTTGTCTAAACAGTTCGGGCAAAAGCCCCACCTGGGAAACCGTATGCAATAATGAAAACTCGGGTTTCTCGGCGTTGACATTGCTAGAAGTCAAAGTCGGAAAAACTAACAGACCGCGATCTTTAAGATAATCGCTCAATACATCCAAAACACAATCAGCGCCATTTTCGACCTCGCCGATTGATTTCATCGAGGAATGTACCAGCAAAGTGTCTTCCGGCTTGATTCCCAAGGCTCGGAGGTCTTTTAGCAAGCTGGCATAGTTATGTGTTGTCTTAGACATTGGAACTCCCAGATGCTTTGTTTATATGGCAGGCAGAGCAGACTCCAGGGTAGAGCCAGTCCAAAAAACCTTTAAGCCACTAATGCACACAAATGAACGCTCAAAGGAAGCTGATTAAGCAGGCAAATTACAAGTGCAAGATTTCAAACAAAACGTTATCATCTCAAAAAAACAAAAAGAGCGCTGAAACCGCAAGAAAAACGCAGTTTTGGCTGAAATTTTAATTTCAGACTTTTTGGTGCCGAAAAGATAGCATTTTGATGCTAACATCCGTGTTTTCAGTAATTAACAATAAATTTATTTTAATGCCGCCGACTTGAAAAAGTGGAAAAGGAGTTGTATCGTTTGAGTTAAAGCCTACTAAAACCTTATCTCAAAAAGGATACAACTCCTCATGCAGCTTAATCTAGCACTTACTTCTTCGGATTCAACTCCAGTTGCAAATTTTTTCAGTTTTCAGCCAGTGCCAAAGAATCAGAAACAGTTCGCAAAGGCTTTTTTTGTCCAAAGAACAAAAAAATAAAATTATTGGGGTATAAAGTTGGGGTGCCCAATTTTTCTTACCCACTACATTTTGTGGTGTCGTCGCCGAGTTCATTTGGCGGTTTTTTGCCGTTTTAGTTTGACCGTTGCTAACCATATTGTTATTCTCAGATAGGCTACTTTTTTCTTTTTCTTAAAAAACTTAAAATTAAAGATGGGTCTTCACTAGAATCTGTGGGTGATTTTAGCAGTTTCAACAAACATCCCAGTGGGTAGAGCTTT
>JAAZIY010000173.1 GCA_012800625.1 Lentisphaerota bacterium | reverse complement strand
TACAGGCAACCATCAAAACCGGCGCCTCGTAGAGGCGCTACTATCCCCCCCCCTTTTTGGACAGGGTCTAATTTAATGCGTCTGAGCGTTTTTGTAAAGGTAAATGCAAACCGGATAAAAAATGCGCATTTGGTTTTACTATTACAGTCGCGTTTTGCGGCTCAATTCTGCGCTTTGATTAGCAAATCCGGCTTAGGTCTATTAAATTATGTCTTTTGCATTTGTCAGGGCAAGTTTTGTGAGGTCGCGATATGAACGAGTTTTCCGATTGGCAGTCCAAGCAGGATGGTTTACGCATAGGCATAGGCACCGACCACGGCGGCTACGCCAAGAAGGAGCTGCTCAAGGGCACGCTGGCCCAAAGCGGCCTGAAGGTGCTTGATTTCGGTCCCTCCGGCGTGCAGCCTGACGACGACTACCCGGACTATGCCGCCCCGCTCTGCCGGGCACTGCTGAATAATGAGATCGACTGCGGCATACTGATCTGCCGCAGCGGCATTGGCATGTCGGTTTGCGCCAACCGTTTCCACGGCGTTAGAGCGGCATTGGCGGAAAGCCCGGAAAAGGCGGCCATGAGCCGCAGCCATAACAATGCCAATATCCTGGTCACCGGCGGCGACCAGATGAGCGACGCCGAACTGCTCAAAACCGTGGAAGCCTGGCTGGGACAGGCCTTCAGCGCAGAAGAACGCCACGTAAGACGACTGCACAAACTCGAGGAGCTTAGCCTCGATGATGTCGCCCCCATACGCAAAACCGACCCGGAGCTGGCCGCCATTATCGAGCGCGAAGGCGCCAGACAGGCGCGCGGGCTGGAGCTTATCGCCTCGGAGAACTTTGCCAGTGTCGCCGTGCGCGCCGCCGCCGGCACCGTGCTTACCAACAAGTACGCCGAAGGATACCCGGGCCGGCGCTACTACAATGGCTGCCAGCACGTCGATGAAGTGGAAACCCTGGCCATTGAAAGAGCCTGCCGCCTCTTTGGAGCCGAGGCCGCCAACGTGCAGCCGCACTCCGGCAGCCAGGCAAATATGGCGGCATATTACGCCATACTCGAACATGGCGACAAGGTGCTGGGCATGAGCCTGGACCACGGCGGTCACCTGACGCACGGACACAAAGTCAACTTTAGCGGACGCAGCTACGAATTCATCGGCTACGGCGTAGACCGGGAAAGCGAGCGCCTGGACTACGACAACATCGCCGAGCTGGCGCAGCAACATAAGCCCAAGCTGCTGCTCGCCGGCGCCAGCGCCTATCCGCGCATCATCGATTTCGCCAGGATGCGGCAGATCGCCGACCAGGTCGGGGCCTATTTCATGGTGGATATGGCTCATATCGCCGGATTGGTCGCTGCCGGCCTGCATCCCAGCCCGCTGCCCTATGCCGACATCGTCACCTCGACCACGCACAAGACCCTGCGTGGCCCGCGCGGCGGCCTTATCCTGTGCAAGGAAAACCTGATCAAGAAGGTCAACTCCTGGCTCTTCCCCGGCATACAGGGCGGCCCGCTGATGCACATTATCGCCGCCAAGGCGGTCTGCTTCCAGGAGGCCTTGCAGCCGCAGTTCAGCGCCTATCAACAGCAGGTTGTGGCCAATACGGCTCGCCTGGCCGAGGAGCTGGCCAAGGGGGGGCTGCGCATCGTCTCCGGCGGCACTGACAACCACCTCATGCTGGTGGACCTGCGCCCCAAGTCGGTGAGCGGCAAGGCCGCCGCCGACGCCCTGGACCGGGCCGACATCACGGTCAATATGAACATGATCCCCTTCGACCCGGCCAAACCCAGCGTGACCAGCGGCATACGCGTGGGCACCGCCGCAGTCAGCACCCGAGGCATGCGGGAGGCGGAAATGCAGAAGGTGGCCGCCCTGATGTGCCGCATACTCGATAATATCGACGACGAGCAGGTCTGCGCCGAAGTGCGCCAACAGGTCGGCGAACTGGCAGCACAGTTCCCCATGCCCAAAATACTGATCTAAAACAACAAAACGGCAATTGCCCGCTCTCTTGGGCTGACAGGTGAAGCCAGGCAGGCCGTTTTGACGCGTTACCCTCTTGCATTCGGAGAGTCTTATGGCTAATTCACATACCGTCGAGAAGATAGGCGGCAGCTCTATGTCGCGTTTTGGCGAGGTCATGGCCAACGTGATCATCGGCAAGCGCCTTCCCGAACAGCTCTATCAGCGGATTTTCATCGTCTCCGCCTATAGCGGCATTACTAATATGCTGCTGGAAAACAAGAAAAACGGGACTCCCGGGGTCTACGGCAAGTTTGCCGGAGCCGACCAGGCCTGGAAGGAGAGCCTGGAACTGGTGCGCGAGCGCATGGTCGAGTACAACCGCTCTTTCGCAGAGCTGGGCCTGGACCAGGAAAAAGCCGACGCCTACGTCAACCAGCGCATAGACGAAATACACGAATGCCTCGAGGACCTGATGCGCCTGCGCAGCTTCGGACACTTCAACGTCGACAGCTATCTGCCGCAGACCCGCGAGCTGCTCAGCGCCGTGGGCGAGGCCCACAGCGCCTACAACTCGACGCTCATACTGCAAAAACACGGGGTCAATGCCAAGTTTTTAGACCTTACCGGCTGGAAGGACGACGCCATACTGGGCTTTGACGAGGCGGTACGCAAGGCATTCCAGGGCATTGACTTTTCCACCTGCATGCCTATTGTCACCGGATACGTCAAGTACGACGAGGGCATTATGACGCGTTTCGACCGCGGCTACAGCGAGATCACCTTCAGCAAGGTGGCCGTGGTCACCGAGGCCCGCGAAGGCATCATACACAAGGAATATCATCTCTGCACCGGAGACCCGGTGCTCATCGGCCTGGACAAGGTAAAAGTCATCGGCAACACCAATTTTGATATCGCCGACCAGCTCTCCGACCTTGACATGGAGGCCATACACTCGAAGGCCTCCAAGGAGATGGAGCTCTGCGGCATCCCCATACGCATCAAGAACGCCTTTGACCCCGAACACCCCGGCACGGTTATCTCGGTGGACTACATCTCGCCGCAGCCCCGCGTCGAGATGATCTGCGGTCGCAATGACGTGGAGGCCATCGAGGTCATGGACCCGGAGATGGTTTCCCAGCCCGGCTATGACCACCGCCTGCTGAAAAACTTCTATGACACCAATATCAGCTATATCGCCAAGACCACCAACGCCAACACCATCACCCATTATGTGCCGCAGAAGAACCGTCGTTTGGACGAATGCGCCCTGTTAATTGCGCACAATCTGCCCAATGCCATCATCAAGCGTTTTCCGGTGGCCATTGTAGCGGTGATCGGCAGCAATATGCGTCTGCCCGGCTTTCTTTCCAAGGCCGCCGACGCGCTTTACAAGGCGCATATCAACGTGTTGGCCCTGGTGCAGGCCTCCCGGCAGGTGAATATGCAGTTCATCCTGGAGCGCGGCGACTTTGAAAAGGCCCAAAAGGTGCTGCACCAGGTGTTTGTCGAAAATGCCTGAATAAGCGGTAGGGACTCTCGAAGGGCAGCGAGATGATTTCCACTGGGGAAGGCCTGCCCGCCGTCATTGACACAAAAAACATCGCCCGCCGGACTGAAGCATTACCTTGCAGCCAATTTTTCTGGACAATCATGTGCTGGTGCTGGACAAGCCCGCCGGTCTTTTGACACAGGACTCCGGCAGCGGCCAGAAGAACCTCGAAGAGCTGGCCAAAGCCTGGCTGAAACTCCGTTTTCAGCGGCCTGGAGCGGTCTTCCTGCACGCTGTGCATCGTATTGACCGGGTGGCCTGCGGTCTGGTGCTCTTTGCGCGCAGCAGCAAAGCCTTGTCGCGCCTAAACGCCAGTCTGCGGGCGGGGAAGCTGCAAAAGACCTACCGTGTGCGGGTGGAAGGCAGCCCCTCTCTGTCCGAGGCCAGGCTGGAAGACTACTTGCTGCATGAGCGTTTTCAGGCCCGTATAGCCGCTCCTGATGAGAGCGGCGCGCGCCTGGCCAGCCTGAGCTACAAGCTGCTCGAAGCGGGAAAAGGCCAAAGCCTGCTCGAGATACAACTGGAAACCGGACGTTATCACCAGATACGCGCACAGCTGGCAAACCTGGGACACCCGGTGTTGGGGGACCGCAAATATGGCTCGCGCAAAACCTGGCCTCAGGGTGGCATCGCGCTACAACATTACCGCCTGGGATTCTGGCACCCGGTAAAACAGCAAATGCTCTATGTGCAGTCGGAGATCAAACTTTGACCACGAAGGGGCGCGAAAGGGGGAAGGACACGAAGGCACACGAAGGTACACTAAGTCACACGAAGGCACTGTTATCATGTATTACAGCAGCGAACTGGACTCGCCTTTTGGCACTCTCACTCTGGGATGCAGCGAAAATAGCCTGGTAGGGCTTTGGCTGGAGGGGCAGAAATATTTTGGCGACCGGCTTTTGGCGCAGCTCAAGCCCAGGCCCGAGCTGCCATATTTTCAACTGGTGAAGGACTGGCTGCAGCGCTATTTTGAGCGCCAGGCGCCCTCACCCGACGAACTTAACCTGGCCCCTCTGGGCAGTGAATTCAGACAGCAGGTCTGGAAAATACTTTGCCAGATTCCCTATGGCGAGGTGCTTAGCTATGGCGATATCGCCAAACAGATAGGCCAGCAACGCGGCGGCGCCAAGATGTCCAGCCAGGCAGTGGGCGGCGCCGTGGGACATAACCCCATATCAATTATTATTCCATGTCACCGCGTGGTCGGAGCCAAGGGCAACCTGACCGGATACGGCGGCGGCATCAAGCAGAAAATCAAGCTGCTCGAGCACGAAGGGCTAGATATGAGCCGCTTCTTTGTGCCCAAAAAAGGAACCGCACTCTAAAATAGACCGCGTCCAAAAAGCCTTTGAACTACTGAAGCACATAAAGGGGGAGGACACGAAGAGACACTAAGGGCTTATGCGGCACCACATAAGCCCTTAGTGTCTCTTCGTGTCTCTTCGTGCCCCTTAGTGTCCTCCCCCTTCGTGTGACTTGCTGTGCCAAATACGCTGCTGCCAACGGCATTGAAGAAATGCAGTCCGGGCAGCAATTGACTTGTTTTTATCTTAAAAAGCCTTATATTCATTGGAATTCCTATTTAACTCCATTTATAATTCAATAAATTTCAAGGATTTTTTGCATGGCTGACGAATTACAGGCTTTGTTAAAAAAAATTGACGAAGAGGGTTTGAAGAAGACCGAGGCGAAGTCCGCCGAGCTTTTGGCTCAGGCCAGGCTCGAGGCAGATGCTTTGCTTGCGCAGGCTCGCGCCGAGGGAGCCGAGCTGCTCGAGGGCGCCCGTCGCGAGGCCGAGCTTTTGCGCCAGAATTCCGAGCAGGCTTTACGCCAGGCGGCGCGCAATGTATTGCTCGAGCTGCGCGGGGTTCTTGAGCAGCGTCTGCGCCAGGCTGTCGAGTCGCTTATGCAGGCTTCTCTGCCAGCTGAGCAGCTGGCTCAGATCATCGCCAGCTTGTGCACGGCTTATTTAGCTCAGGGCGGCAAGGAGGACCGCCTCGAACTGCTCCTGCCCGAGCAGCAGTACCAGGAGCTGGTGGGCGCCGTCAACGCGGCTCTGGCCGCTGACTTGCGCCAAAACTGCGAGCTTAGCCCCAGCCGCTCAGTCACAGGCGGCTTCAAGCTACTGTTCAAAGGCAGCGACGTGCTGTATGATTTCACTGACAAGGCTTTGGCTGAGACCTTGACCGCTCATCTTAGCCCAAAAATCACCGGCATCTTGAGCGAGCAGTTTTAAGCCCCGGCCCTAGGCTCAGTCACAAGGGATAACTCCTCTATGGCTTCCGACTTCTATTATTTTATCAGCTCCCTGCCCAGCCTGCGTTTCGGCGAAAAAGCCGCACTCTCCTGGCAGGATTTTTTGCAGCGCTGCCAGGAAAGACTTAGCGCGGAGGAGTGCGCCGGCCTGGCCGCTCTGAGTCTGGAGCCGCTAGCACCTCAGGAGGGAGAGCCGCCCCTGGTCCGAGACTGGAAACTGGCCGAACGCTACCTGCGCAACCTGCTGGCCGCACAAAGAGCGAGAAAACGCCGCCTGGATGAAAATACCTACCTGCGACCCAGTGACATCTTCTCGGTGCAACTAGGCAAAAGGGTCGAGGAAATCATGCTCTTGCCCAATGCCTGGGAAAAAGAACAGGCTTTGGACCAGCTGCGCTGGCAGCGCCTGGATGAGCTGGCCTTCGGACATGACTTTAACTTCGAGGCTCTTATCGTATATGCCTACAGACTACTTATCCTGGAAAAACTGGCGCGTCAGGACGAGGAAAAAGGCGCCGCCTTCGCAGCAGAATTGCTCGCCAAAGCGCTGCCGGAAAGGCCTTAAAGCTGTTCTGGCAGGATTTTGGACACGAAGACACACTAAGGGCTTATGCGGTGCTTGCCCGTTTTGGTTTGTTGGGAAAAGGGAGCTGGACAAAACAGAAAAAACGCTGAAATGACATGAAAAACGCAAATTCTCTGCTGAAATTTCAATTTTTTCTTAAGAATCTGTCTATTTGGTGCCCCGAAGGGGCAACCTAATACAGTCCAGGGTAAGCGAGGCTCCGCAGGAGCCGAGCGCCACCCTGGGTAAAGGCCCCCCCGAATCCGGCGCCCTGTAGGGGCGCCACAAATGATTCTTAGTCGTAATGCCCCTTTTAGACGAAGACACAGCAAGCTTTTTTTGCGCCCCGAGACTTCCAGGCAACACCTGCGCCACAGATACAGATACAGAATTTCGCCAATACCTAAGATACAGACTCCGGATCCAGCAAATGAGTGAAACAAAACCCACAGGGAAAGTCACCGGCATCAACGGCAACATGGTCAGTGTTGTCTTTAGCCAAAGAGTCATTCAAAACGAAGTGGCTTATGTGCTTACTGGGGATAATGAACGCCTGAAAAGCGAGCTTATCCGGGTACGCGGGCACGAGGCTGACTTGCAGGTCTTTGAAAACACCAGCGGCGTGAAGGTAGGCGACCCGGTCGAGTTCTCCGGCGAGCTGCTCTCCGTCGAATTAGGCCCGGGGCTGCTCACACAGGTCTATGACGGACTGCAAAACCCGCTGCCGGAGCTGGCTAAACAGGCCGGATACTTCCTGAAACGCGGACTGTATGTATACCCCTTGGACCGCGAACGCAAGTGGGAATTCACGCCCAGTGCCGAAGTCGGCCAAATCCTGAGCGCAGGCCACAGCTTAGGCTCAGTGCCCGAGGGTATCTTCAAACACCAAATCATGCTGCCTTTCGCCTGGAACGGTGAGTGGAAGCTGACCTGGATCGCCGAAGCGGGCGAATACAACATAGACAAAGTCGTGGCCAAGGCCAGCCAGGGCGGACAGGAACGCGAAGTACGCATGGTACAGACCTGGCCAGTGAAAATCCCTATCAGCGCATACCTGGAAAAGCTGCTGCCCGCCGAGCCGCTCGTCACGCAGACCCGTCTCATCGACACATTCTTTCCGGTGGCCAAGGGCGGCACATTCTGTACTCCCGGGCCTTTTGGAGCCGGCAAAACCGTGCTCCAGCACAGCCTCTCACAGCGCTCCGAGGTGGATATCGTCATCGTTGCCGCCTGCGGTGAAAGAGCCGGAGAGGTGGTCGAGATACTGCGCGAGTTCCCGCACCTGGACGATCCGCGCACCGGACGCAAGCTCATCGACCGCACCATTATTATCTGCAACACCAGCTCCATGCCGGTGGCCGCCAGGGAGGCATCTATCTACACCAGTGTCACCCTGGCTGAATACTACCGGCAGATGGGGCTGCACGTGCTGCTGCTGGCCGATTCCACCTCGAGGTGGGCGCAGGCCCTGCGCGAAGTCTCCGGAAGGCTGGAGGAGATACCCGGCGAGGAGGCCTTCCCGGCCTATCTGGAATCCCTGGTGGCCGGCTTCTACGAGCGCGCCGGACTGGTAAGACTGCCGGACGGCAGCCAGGGCTCCATCACTATCTGCGGCGCGGTCAGCCCGGCGGGAGGCAACTTCGAGGAGCCGGTCACCCAGTCCACCCTGAAAGTGGTAGGCTCCTTCCTGGCACTGTCCAGAGACCGCGCCAACGCCCGGCGCTACCCGGCCATACATCCGCTGGAAAGCTGGAGTAAATACAAAAGCATCGTGCCTGAAGAGCAGCTGCGCAAGGCGCGCAAGATGCTGCGCGAGGGCGACGAGGTCAACCAGATGATGAAGGTGGTGGGCGAAGAGGGCACGCCGATCTCCGATTTCGTCGTCTACCTGAAAAGCGAATTCATCGACGCCGTATATCTGCAGCAAAATACCTTCGACGAAGTAGACAGCAGCTGCGACGCGGAGAGACAAAGACTGGTCTTCGGCAAACTGCTGACGGTGCTTGAAAAAAATTTCTCCTTCAACGACAAAGACGAGGCCAGAAGCTACTTCCAGAGACTGCGGCAAAACTTCATTGACTGGAACTACGCCCCCTGGCAGTCCGATGAATTCATCAAATGCGAAAAACGCATAGACCAGGCATTGCAAAAAGCGCAGGGCTAAGCAGGTGCTCAGGGGGAGGACACGAAGAGACGCGAAGAGACACGAAGGCACACGAAGGGCTTATTCGGCGCCGCATAAGCCGCCAGACCCCCTTTTTGGACGGGATCTACATTAGTAACTTAAAGGCTTTTTGGATTGGCTCTAAAACAAGAAGGGCATTTCAGGGATGAGAAAAATCTATCATCGCATCATACAGATCAGCGGCAACGTCATCACTATCGAGGCCGACAATGTGGCCAATGGTGAGCTGGCCGAGGTGCGCAGCGAGCGCGGCATTTCCTTGGCTCAGGTCATTCGACTGCAGGGCAAGCGGGTCTCTTTGCAGGTCTTCGCCGGCAGCCGCGGCATCGCCACTGACAGCGAGGTGCGTTTTCTGGGGCGCCCCATGCGCCTTTCCGGCAGCGAGGCCTTGCTTGGCCGTATCTTCACGGGCAACGGCAGTCCGCGCGACAATGGCGCGGCGCTAAGCGACAACATGATCGACATAGGCGGCCCCTCGGTCAACCCGGCCAACCGCATCATCCCGCGCAACATGATCCGCACCGGTTTGCCCATGATCGACGTCTTCAACACCCTGGTTGAGAGTCAGAAGCTGCCCATTTTTTCGGTGGCCGGCGAGCCTTACAACGAGCTGCTTGCGCGCATCGCCATGCAAGCCGAAGTCGATATCATCGTCCTCGGCGGCATGGGCTTGAAGTATGACGACTACCTCTTCTTCCGCAACACCCTGGACGCGCACGGCGCACTGTCGCGCGCCGTCATGTTCGTGCACACTGCTTCCGACCCCATAGTGGAATGCCTGCTGGTGCCCGACCTGGCCCTGGCCGCCGCCGAATACTTCGCCACCGAACACAACAAGCGCGTGCTGGTCTTGCTTTCCGACATGACCAACTTCTGCGACTCACTCAAGGAAATCGCCATCACCATGGAGCAGATACCTTCAAACCGCGGCTATCCCGGCGACCTCTACAGCCAGCTGGCCGCGCGCTACGAGAAGGCGGTCGATTTTGAGAACGCCGGCTCCATCACCATCCTGGCGGTCACCACCATGCCAGGCGACGACGTCACCCATCCGGTGCCGGACAATACCGGCTATATCACTGAAGGCCAGTTCTACCTGGTGAACGGGCGCATCGAACCTTTTGGCTCGCTGAGCCGACTCAAACAGCAGGTGAATGACAGTACCCGGGCCGACCACCGCAGTGTCATGGACACCATGATACGGCTCTACGCCGAATTCAAGGAGACCCTGGAAAAACAGTCCATGGGCTTCCGCATGAGTGAATGGGACCGCAAGCTGCTCAAATACGGCGCTCTCTTCGAGACGCGCATGATGGACCTCTCCGTGAACATCCCCCTCGAGGAGGCTCTTGACCTGGGCTGGAAAACCCTGGCGGAATGCTTCGAGCCTGAAGACACCGGCGTCAACACTCAAACCCTGCAGGAATTCTGGCCGAAAAAATAAGTCCTTAAGCTCAGCGCCCATAAGGGACTCTGCGAAAATCCTGATTTTGGCGACTGTTTGCCAGCATGAAGTCTTCTAGAACGACAATCCCATGTCCAAGATCAAACTAACCAAGAACGAGTTGAAGCTACAGCGCGACGGCCTGAAGCGTTTTCAGCTTTATCTGCCCACCTTGCAGCTCAAGCAGCAGCAGCTGCAGGCCGAGGTCAGCCAGATACGCGAAAGCCTGGCCGCCTTAGACCGTGAGCTGCAGGAGGAATACAAGCGCAACCAGCAGAATCTGGGGTTGTTTTCTTTGCCGGCGGCCTCCGGGCTTGCCGGGCTGCTCGAGGTCAGCGACTGGCAGGTGGGCACACACAATGTGGCCGGCACCGATGTGCCCGTCTTTGTCTCCCTGACTTTTGCCGAGCTGCCCTACGACCTTTTCAGCACGCCGCTCTGGTTTGACGAGGCGCTGGCAATGCTCAAAAAGCAGATCGAGCTGCGCCTGCGCCGACAACTGATCGAAGAGCAGCTAGAACTGCTGGGCATGGAGCTGCGCATCGTCACCCAACGCGTCAATCTCTTCGAGAAAGTGAAAATCCCCGAGGCGCTGGACAATATACGACGCATCAATATCTATATAGGCGACCAGCAGACCAACTCGGTGGGACGCTCCAAAATCGCCAAGAAAAAATGCCAGATACGCGACGCCGCCCTGGCCTGACCCGGTTTGAAATAAACCCTCGCCCTGTACCTTTAGACCGCGTCCAAAAAACCATTGAACCACAAAAAACACAAAAGGCACACAACAAAGGAAGCTGATTAAGCAGACATACTACAATTTTCAGATTTCGAACAATTCGTTTTTATCTCAACAAAACAGAAAAACTCGATGAAATAGCATGAAAAACGCAAGTTTTCTGCTGAAATTTC
>JAAZIY010000172.1 GCA_012800625.1 Lentisphaerota bacterium | reverse complement strand
GTGCGCCCTTATCCCAAATGTGGTTGAGAAGCCCGAGGAAATGCTCGGACAGATTGACGCGCTGATTATCGCCACTGACATAGGCGCTGAACACGTGGAACGCGCCAGGCCCTTTGTCGAAGCCGGACTGCCGATTTTTATCGACAAGCCGCTCTGCGACAGACAAGCCGATCTGCAGGTTTTCAGCGGCTGGCTAAAGCAGGGACTAGCCATTATGTCTTCCAGTTCGCTGCGCTACTGCAAGGAGCTGCGCCCTTATCATGGCTGCTGTTCGGAACTAGGGCAGCTGCGCCATATCTTTGCGCCCATGGCAAAACAGTGGGAGACCTACGGCATACATGCACTAGAGGCCGTCTATCCCATCCTAGGCCCCGGCTTCGTCTCGATTCAAAGCCTGGGAGAGGCTGAGGCCCGAGTGCTGCTGCTCAAACATCGCAGCGGCTGCCTGGTCAGCATAGCCTGTATCGAAGACCTGCATTATGGCGGCGCAATTTGCCTGGGCGGCACTCATGGCCACAAAGAAATACTTTTTAGCGACACCTATCAGGCCTTTCGCGACCAACTGCTCGATTTCATAAATTTTTTACAAAGCGGTGTTAGGCCCTACCCATTCAGTGAAACCGAAGAGCTTATGCGCCTGCTGATTGGCGGCATAGAAAGTCAACAACAAGGAAATATCGAGGTTCTGATATGAATGTTATGCAGAGTTTTTCGCTGGATAAAAAGTCCGCCCTGGTCACTGGTGGAGCTGGGCGCTACGGGCGACAGCTCAGCGAAGCGCTGGCGGAGGCCGGCGCGCTGGTTTATATAGCCTCGCGGGACCGCGCACAGTGCGAAGAGCTTGCCGCCGAACTGCGCCAACGCGGCCTGCAAGCCAAGGCACTGCGGCTGGACCTGGCCTGCGAGGAGTCAATGCGCCAGGTAATGGAGCAAATCGAAGCAGACTGCGGCGGACTGGACATCCTGGTCAACAACGCAGTGATACGCTGCGCCATGAATGGCTGGGAGCAAAGCCTGGAGGCCTTTGACCGCTCGCTGCACGTGAATGCCTCGGCGCTGTTCTTTCTGACCAACCTGGGCGCCAAGCAGATGCAAAAGCGCGGCGGCGGCTCCATTATCAATATCGGCTCGATGATGGGGCTGGTAGGCATAGAAATGGAGAATTATCTGGGGACCGACATGAACCCCGATCCTTCGCCTATCTACTTCTACGAAAAGGGCGGCATGGTCAACTTCACGCGCTTTGCCGCGAGTTGCTTCGGCAAGCATAATATCCGGGTGAACTGCATACATCCGGGCGGTTTGCAAGAGGAGTCCATGCCGGCGGCCTTTGTGGCCAACTACAGCCGACGCACACAGCTGGGGCGCCTGGGAAATCAAAGCGATCTGAAGGGAATAGTAGTCTTTCTGGCCTCGCAGGCCGCCGCTTATATTACTGGAAGCAATATTCCTGTGGACGGAGGCTACACGGCCAAATGAACAGGGCAAAACTAATGCTGGGCACCGTACAGTTCGGCCTGAACTACGGCATTGCCAATCGGGATGGACAGGTGCCTTACGACCAAGTGCTGGAAATTCTACACTACGCGCACCAACAAGGCCTGCGCTACCTGGATACCGCCGCAGCCTATGGCAATGCCGAAGAACGGCTGGGAAAAGCACTCGAAGAGCTGAAGCTGGATTTTAATATCGTGAGCAAAATCCCATCGCTGCCGGAAGGGACTGGCGATCCCGCGGCATTTATCCGCGATAGCCTGCAGCGCTCGCTGCAGCGCCTAAGGCAGAACGGCATCTATGGCTGCCTCTTCCATAACGAACAGGACAGCGTGCATGCCGACAAACTACTGGAAATGAAACATCAGGGGCTGCTGCAACACTGCGGGGTCTCGCTGGACAGCCTGGCGCACCCCGAGATCCCCGCCGACTTCGAGCTGCTGCAGCTGCCCTATAATATCCTGGACCGGCGCTTCGAGCATATGCTCAAAAAGCCCGGCATAAAAAAATTCGCCCGCAGCGCTTTTTTGCAGGGGCTGCTGCTGCAAGAGGAATTTCCCGAGCAGCTCCAGGGCTTGCATAGAGCCAGGCGCGGCTTTGAAAGAATACGCCTGGATACTGGTCTGGAGCGCCAGCAGTTTTATATGCTTTATGTGCTGAGCAAACCGGAAGTGAACCTGCTGGTCTTCGGGGTGGACAGCTTGGCTCAGCTCAAACAAAATATCGCCATTGCCAAAATGCCGCCCTTGTCCGCAGACATAATGCTTCAAATCGAAGCGCTCAGAGTACCCCTGCCCGAAAGCCTGCTCAGACCAGCCATGTGGAAAAACTGACTCTTGCAGACTAAGACACAGGGCTTTGGACACTAAGGCACGGAGCTTTGGACACTAAGGCACGGAGCTTTGGACACTAAGGCACGGAGCTTTGGACACTAAGGCACACTAAGACACACTAAGACACACTAAATGTTTTCCAAACGTGAAAGCCATCGGTTTCACCTTCGACTATGGCGATGAGATTGATGTAATCACTCATAAACCACCCCGCCGGCGATCACATTCTTACGCCAAAGCTCTCCAGGTGAATACTCTTGCAGCCAGACGGAGAACTCATTTTCCTCAAGCCTCTGGAAGAGCGAGGCTCCATTTTCGCGTTTTACCACGATGATCTCATCGAGGGCAAATTGGTCAAGAAGCAGCGGTGCCTGCGTTGCCACAATGATCTGGGTGTGTTGGGCGGCGGTTTGCATTAATTCGGCCAGCAAAGCCAAAGCCCTAGGGTGCAGCCCCAGCTCAGGCTCGTCAATCACGATGAGTGAGGGCGGGTCGGGCTGCAGCAGTGCGCATACCAAGCACATAAAGCGTATGGAGCCATCGGAAAGATGGTATGGCTGCATAGGAAAATCAGAGCCTTTTTGTTTCCAGCTCAGGCAGACTTTTTCGGCCTGGCCGAACTTGCGTATGTCCAGGCGGAAGTCGTCAAAGAAAGGAATAACCAGGCGCAGCACCTCGACAATGCTCTTATAGCTGTCTTGGCGAGCGGCTCGGTCGGAGTTTTTTAGGTTCAGCAAGAAAGGCGCGATATTGCCGGCATCGTCGCTCAGCCTCTGGCAGTATTCGACTATTTGATAATTCCTCATTGCCGCGGAGGCAGCGGTATCATGAAAGTGATAGACCATCCAGTTGGCTATGGTTTCATACACAAAGTAGCCAAGGCCATGAAAATTGCCAGTCTTATCGGGTTCATTCTTCTCGTCTTGCAGACGGCTTTCTTCTGAGGGTCCACCGTAGGAACGGGGCATGTGCCCGGCATATTGCCTCGTCTCTTCAAGCAGAAAAGTGTCTTCTACAGTGGGAGTAAATTCGGCCCGGTAGAAATTAGACCCGTCAGAAAATGCACTGCGCGAGTTAAACTCTAGCTCCAGCTCAAGCTTAGGGGTAATTTTCCTGCCATTGAAAAGAAAGTTGTTAGCGCCGCCGCGTTCGAGAATGAATTTGGCGAAATTTTTATCCGCCATGGCATTCAGCATACGAAAAAGCTGTACAAAATTGCTTTTCCCGGCTCCGTTGGCTCCAATCAGTACATTGAGCGGCCTTAACTCGAAATCATCTAATTGCTTTATTGACTTAAAGCCCCTCAAGCTAAGTTTTTTTAATATGCCTCTCATAGTTAAAACCTTTATTAGACATCCCATAGGAGCAACAGAAATCAGCCCAGAAGCATTATAACGCCTCCACTAGGTCTCCTTTTTTTAGGGGACTAGAGCCTTGGACACTAAGACACACCAAGACAGACCCCGTCCAAAAAGGTCATAACGCCGAAAGGCCGTTAGTGGTGCCCCTACAGGGCGCCGGATTCGGGTGGGGCTTTTACCCAGGGTGGCGCTCGGCTCCTACGGAGCCTCGCTTACCCTGGGCTGTATTAGGTTGCCCTTTCAGGGCACCAAATGGACTTAATCGCAGAAAAAAATTAAAATTTTTTCCAAAAAATACGTTTTTCAGGAGAATTGTGCTTTTGTGGTTAACTAAGTCAGGACCAATATACCTGAAAAAATCAGAATCATCTGTTGAATTTTGCCGCAGAAACGAGCTGTTTTGTCCTTAACGCAAAGGACTATAAAACTGCTCATCTACTTGCGCCGTAGGCGCATAACCATGCTTAACCCCAGGCTTTAGCCTGGGGTAGAAACACCCTTCAAAAGCAGCGCCTCGTAGAGGCGCTACTATACCCCCTACTTTTTGGACGGGGTCTAACTTGGTGTGACTTAGTGTCCAAACTCTTTTATGCGCTTTACTTGCCAAAATACGGCTTCAGCATGATATAGTTCAGAGCCAGCTCCTCGCCCGGCTCGGCCTCTTTATCATGAAAGCTTATGCTTACCTCGCTATTCCTGGCCACAAAGCGCCAATGGTGCAGATTGACCCTGGCCTTGCCAGCCAAACGCGGGGCTCGCTGATCATCGCGACGGTCCACAAAAACGTAGCTCTGCTCGGGAAGCAGCTCGGCTCCCTCGGAAAACTCCACCCCGATGGGATGCCGCCGCGGATTGAAGCGCTTCTGCAGCATATCCTGGTAGTCGGCAGTGACAAACTGCAAGGTATAGGTCTGCCCAACGACGAGGCCGCTGGCTACCTGGCTGATGCGGCTGAACCCGGTGGCCTGGCGCTTGAACAGGCAGAAGTTGTCCCCACAGCGGCTGGGCGCGCCCCAGCGGCGCTGACTGTCCTTGCCATAGCCCAGAAAAGAGGCCTGGCTGAGTGCCGGCTCCGCGGCTGGCTCTGCCTGCCAGCCATCGAGACCCTGGTTGAAATCGCAGTTGCGCAGATGCCCCGGATTATATTTATAGCCGTATTTCTCGGAAAGCATATCGCGCCTGCCCTCGACGGCATAATGCCTCAGAAGCAACATAGACCAGCGATAGAGTTCCTCATCGTCGTAGTAGCTTCCCCAGTATCCTATGGTGCCCAGCCCCTCGAAGGCCGGATTGTTCGCCGCCAGGTTCAGCTGCATATCCAGATAGTACTTATAGTCCACCTCCGGATTTACATCCAGGGAGATAATCGGTATCTGGTTAAAGTTTCCGAACAGCATGCCGGTATTTGCCACTGCGTTGGGGAAGTATCGATTGAATTTCAGCATGGTGTCCAGCACCCGGTTCTCCAGGTAGCTGCGCGCGTCTTCCTCATTGGCTCTGCTATGGTTATATGCCTCGAAAAGCAATCTTCCCCGGCCGCGGCAGGCATTGATGCTGGCGCTCATAAAATCATGATGTACGCCTTGCACTGAGGGTTTCCCTACTATCCAGGTATATACCAGCTTTTCCTCCGGCACCTGATAGTCCCACATCGCCTGGGTGTAATAGATTAGGTTGCTGCGGCCAAAGAACTGCTCGTCGCAGGTAAGCCCGTCGTATTTTTCCTGCCTGATACCGGCGGCCTTATGCAGTCTTTGCAGCAAATCGTTGGCATCTTTCGGGTTAGTGGTGCCCAGATTGGCCAGCCAGCGTCCGCCGCCGGCTTTATATCCGGCCACCTCGTTATCCGGTATGTTGCCGCCGTTGAGCGTAGTCACCGCCGGCAAGACATATTTACTGAGGAAATCCCAGTCATATTCGCCGTTTTGCGGCACTTGGCTATTGGCGCAGGCCGGATAGTTGAAGACCTCGGCAATGGCTCGCACCTGCAGCCTGGCATTTGCATTTGCGCCGCTGACTTTGAGGCTTTGCCTGCCCCTGGGCAGATATCTGAAAGTTTCGGGTCTTTCACTATCTCCCCTGATCACTGTGCCCAGTCCGGAGAGCTCGACTTGCAGGGCCTCGCCGTTTTCCACTCTGCTCAAGCCCAGGTACACCCAGCC
>JAAZIY010000171.1 GCA_012800625.1 Lentisphaerota bacterium | reverse complement strand
CGAATCGGACGAATCACTTTTTGGGAAGGTTATATTTAAGCCTAGGCAGCGTTAAGATTCTTGCTGTAGTTTGTTGGCCAAGGCCTGATAAACCTTGTCGCTCAGTGTGCTGTAGCTGTCCTCTTGGCCAGGGTAGATAGGCTCGAGAAAAGAGATATTCACCTTTTGGAACAAGCGCGGGAAGAACTTACCCCGGGGCAAGGCACGGTAGGCCCCGTCAACCGCCACCGGCACAATCGGCACGCCCAGCTCGCGGCCAAGAATGGCAAAGCTGTGCTTGAAGTCCCCCAGCTTGCCGTCCAGACTGCGCGTACCCTCAGGAAAAATAATCACCTTCTTGCCTTTTTTGAGCACTTCGGCCAGCTTTTGCAAGGAAAGCTTCAAGTCCTTGTTGATATCCATGACTATGATGTTGTGCCGCTGCGCCATGAAACGCTGCCACCAACGCCGCACATGCTCGGCCTTGGCATAGAAAAAAGTGTCGCGAAGCACTCTTCGTTTCAGAAAAGCCATAATAAACAGGCTGTCAAGGTAGCTCTGATGATTGGGCGCCAGGATGCAGGCCCCGGCAGGAAGATTCTCGATGTTCTCGCCGCGCAGACGGAAGAAACAGCGCAGGCTGAACCCGGAAAATAAATTAAGCCAGTGAAAGGTGACCCAGCTTTTGGGCAGTTTCACCGACATTTTCTCGCGCAGTATTTCCCCCCATTTGAACTGTTTGCCGCTGGCCATGGACTTGGCCTCTGTGCTCATGAACTCGGCCAGCAGAGCCGGGCTGGGATGCTCGAGCAGGGTCTGCTCGTTAACCTCGATGCCGAAGGTGCCGCTAAGAAAGACCTGGAAGCTGACCTTGCCCAGCGAATCGAGGCTCAGGTCCAGCTCGAAATGGTCGTCAGGGGCAATGTGCAGGCCGGTCTGGCCATGCAGGAACTCCTTGATGACGCGGTACTCTTCGAGGTCCGGCTCGGGCTTGCCATTATCCTTTTGGCGTTTGTCGCAGCGGCTTAGCGCCTCCAGCTCATGGCGCTTCAGCTTGCCCAGCCTAGTGCGCGGCAGCGACTCGCTTAGCAATGTGCATTTCAGGATGCGCTTATAGCTGGAGGCCTTGAGGTTGTACTTGGCGATCACTTCACTGCGCAGAGCCTCCTCGAGGTTGACCACGCCGCGCTGGCGCAAGGCCTGCACATTAGGCAGTATCAGAGCCTGCAAGGCGTCGCCGGAGGCCAGCACCGCCGCCTCGGCCACCAGGTCCTTGTATTGCAGAAGCTTGCCTTCCACCTCCTCGGGATTGATGTTTTTGCCGCTGGGCAATACGATGATCTCTTTTTTGCGCCCGGTGATGTAGATGTAGCCCTCCTCGTCCAGATGCCCTAAATCTCCGGTGTGGAACCAGCCGTCGCGCAGCACCTGGGCGGTCTCCTCGGGGCGCTCGAAGTATCCTTGCATAACATTTTTGCCCTTCACCAGAATCTCGCCGTCCTCACTGCGCACCTCATTGCAGGGGATGACCTGGCCGGAGGAGTTTTTACGATGCCCGCCCGGATGCGTGAATGATACCATGGGGGCGGTTTCGCTCAGCCCGTACCCCATGAGTATCTCAAAGCCCAGGCTGCGGAAGTCCTTGATGACCTTCTCGTCCAAGGCCGCTCCACCACAGGGCATGTAGCGGATCGCCCCGCCAAAACGTTTTTGCACCGAGGCAAAAAGCAAACGTGAAAAACCCAGGCTGTTAACTTTGGCGGAGAGGGCGAAAAGCAGGCTGGCAATCTTGCTTTGCCGAATTTTACTCATAATGCCGTCTCGCAGTAGAGTGAAAAGCCTGGGCACCCCCAAAAAAAGTGTTACCTTATGCTCCGCCAAGCTCCCCAATATGTCTGCAGCCACCAGTGAGGGCGCAAAGACCATGGTGCCTCCTATGGTCAAAGGCATAATCATAGTGCCCTGCAAGGGTAGCACGTGATGTAGCGGCAAAAGAGCCAACACGCGATCATCAGGACGATAGATAGGCACTTCTGCTGAGACCGAATGCAGGTTGGCCCAGATGTTCTCAAAGCTGAGCATAACACCTTTGGGCTGACCGGTAGTACCTGAGGTATAGACGATAACAGCCACAGAGGAGGCTGGCGGCTCGGCAATATGGTCGGAGGCCTGCGGTTCGACCGAGCCAGGCATGTTTTCAAAGAGCAGCAGCCTGGTTTGCAGCCCGCTTTGTTCCAGAGCCTGCTCAGTGACCTCGCGGCTAGACTCCGAATAGTAAACGCAACTCGGGCGGCAATCGCGCATAACATAGGCTATTTCCTCGGCGCTGCTAGCAGCGT
>JAAZIY010000170.1 GCA_012800625.1 Lentisphaerota bacterium | reverse complement strand
ATGCGCAGCTTCAGCACCTGCTTGTCACCGCCGAATATCTCGTAGATAACGCTGTTCGGGGTCAGCAGCTCACCGACCACAAACTCGTAGCGCACCACAATGCCGGCAATGGGCGCACGGATAAGCCGGGTCTGCAAGCGGGCCTCGACACGGCGCACCGCGTCCTCCAGGGCACGCAACTCATTGGCCAGGGCATCGATCTCCTGGTCGTACTTTTGACGGTCGCGTTTAAGCAATTCCTCATAGATGCTGAAGTCCTTGTTTTGCAGACTGCTGAGGCTCACTTTGGCCAGCTGCTCTTTCAAGCGCTCATCCTCCAGATTGCTGGCCGCCTTCAGCCCTTTGGCGACCAGTTCGCTGGTCAGCTTCAGGCGGGTCTGGGCATTTTTCAGCTGCAGCTCGGCGATCTCGAGATTATCCTTGTGGGCGCGCTGCTGTTCCATCAGGTCCACGCCGCGGCGCTCCAGGTCAATGGCCATTTCGGCCTTGCGCCGCTCCACCTCGGTCTGCAGCTTCGACACTCTCGCCTTGGTTTCGGCCAGCAGCGCCTCCTCCTCCTCCGAGCTGAGTTGCACCAGGACTTGACCGGCCTCGACGCTCTTGCCGCTGGTCACCAGGATCTTGCTCACGATACCGGTCAAAGGCGAGCGCACCTCGGCATAGTCCTCGGTGGTGACATATCCGGAGGCAACCGTGTAGCGCTCGATCTTGATCAGGCAGCCAGCCGTCACCAGGACAGCCAAAAACAGCAGTAAAAACAATACAAAAAGCTTGCGCCGCCGCCGGCTCTCCTTCTGGCTCAGCGGCAGCTCCTCGCCAGTAGTAACGCGCAAGTCACCCATAATCATCCCTTGAATTAATTGTGTACAGCCAAGAGCGAGCCAAGGCGCAGCATATTGGCGCTAACTTAACCCCCGTCTAAAAAGGGGCAAGCCGGCATCTAGCCGATTTTTGTCCCACGTATGTAGTACAGCCTTTAGGCTGCTCCCCGCTCCCGCTCCCGTTCCCTGCCATTCAGCAGATTAGTGGCGCCCCTACAGGGCGCCGGATTTGGGGGAGGGGCTTTTACCCAGGGTGGCGCTCGGCTCCTACTATTGCCTCGCTTACCCTGGGCTTCATTAGGTTGCCCCTTCGAGGCACCAAATGGACAGATTCTCAAGAAAAAATTGAAATTTCAGCAGGAAACTTGCGTTTTTCATGTTATTTCATCGGGTTTTTCTGTTTTGCCAGCAGCAGTTCTGCCAGGGCCAGATATTGTGCTGGAGAGATATGCTCGGCTCGACTTTCTTCGTGCAGCTCCAGCTCTGCGAAGGCCCTGCTCATATCGGCCTGCGGCAGCAGGCTCTGTAAGAGACGCAGGCTTATTTTGCGGCGCTGGGAAAAGGCCCGGGCCACCAGTTTTTCGGCCAGCTCCAGGCTGGTTGCCTGCGGCAGCCGCCTTTTGAGACTCATCTTGACGAAGCAGGACTGCACCTCGGGTTCCGGAAAAAACACCTGCGGCGGCACATCTCTAAGCAGTTTGCTTTCGTATCTCCAGGCCAGCCTGGCGCTCAGCGCGCCGTATTCCTTGCTGCCGACTCCGGCCAGCAGGCGGCTGCCCATCTCCTTTTGCAATAAGATATAAAGCTCCTGCGGCGGATTAGACCCAGAGCAGGCCCTGGCCAGAAAGACCGAGCTGCAAGAGTAGGGCAGGTTGGCGATGCAGCGAAAAGGGCGCGCACCAAAAAGCTCGGCGTAGTCTACCTTGCAGGCGTCGGCCTGCAAAAGCCTGAAGTTGGCCTGGCCGGCAAAACGCTCCGCCAGCCAGTCAGCCAGGCGGTGGTCAAGCTCAATCGCAGTCAAATGACAGCCGCTGGCCAGCAGACGCTCGGTGAGCACGCCGGCACCAGGGCCTACCTCGAGAACCTCCTCGCCGGCACGAGGAGCAGAATGCTTCAGCATGGCATCAAGAAGATTGCCGTCAAGCAGAAAATTCTGACCCAGACGGCGGCTGGGATGAAAGTCGAGACGCTTAAACAAAGCGGATAATTCGGCTTTTTTCATAATATAGGGCAATGAATAAAAAAAATTCCGGCACGAGATAAATATAATGCTTTTTAATTCTTCGTGTGCCTTCGTGTGCCTTCGTGTGCCTTCGTGTGCCTTCGTGTGCCTTCGTGTGCCTTCGTGTCTCTTCGTGTCCTCCCCCTTTCGTGTGCCTTAGTGGTTCAATGGCTTTTTGGACGCGGTCTAAAACCTGGCGAGCAAGGAGGGATGCAGGGCGCACTAAGGCTCGGGCAGCTTGATAGTTGCGCTTTTGGCGTTATATTTGTAGTTTACATAATTTTGTCCGATTGAATACCAAGAGTTAAGGAAAACAGAATGTCAGTCAAGATCAGACTTCGCCGCACCGGCAAGCGCAATGCCGCCTGCCACCGCATTGTGGTATGCGATTCGCGCTCGCCCAGAGACGGGCGTTTCATTGAGAATATCGGCTTTTATGATCCGCGGCACAAGAACGAGAAGATCGATCTCGAGCGTGTTGACTACTGGCTGCCGCGCGGGGCACAAGCCAGCGAGACGGTGCAGGCCATTATCAGACGCGCCAAAAGCGGCGAGGCGCTGCAGAAAGCCGAGCCGGCACAAAGCGAAGTAGCGGCTGTTGAAGTCAGCGCGGATAAGAGCAGCGAAAACGCAGCCGCCGTGACCGAGGTCGAGACGACAGACGCAGCGGCGGAAGCGGAAGCGGAAGCAGAAGCAGAGGCCGCAGCTACAGCAGAAACGGAAACAACAGCAGAGACTCAGACGGAAGACGCTGAGCAAAATTCGGAACAGAGTTAAATGGGCATCTCTTTTTTCAAGAAGATTTTCGGCGGCGACTCGGAAGAGCGCAATTCAGAAACAGAGGCAGGGGAGGAAAAGCTGGGGCGTGACGAGCAGCCAGCCTGCTGCTCCCAGGACAAGACCGACAGCAGCGAAGAAGACTGCGAGGCCGGCATCGACCTGACCAACTTGGAGGCCTTTGTAGAATATGTGGTCAAGGCACTGGTAGACTTGCCAGAGCAAGTCAGCCTGGAAAGCGTTGACAAAGAGCGCATCACCATCATTCAGGTGCGCTGTGAAAAAAGCGACATAGGCAAAATCATCGGCAAAAGCGGCAAAACCATCAGCGCCATACGCACCCTGGTATCCAGTGCCGCCGGACGCGGAGGGCTTCGTGTCAGCGTCGATGTCCTGGACTAAGCCCCGTACAAAAATGAGCGGACGGGATTCTGGACACTAAAGCGCAAAGGTTTTTACGCTTTGCATTTCCCTAGTGTCGCCTCGAATCAGTCTCAGCAACTGCGGTATAATTATGCGGCTAGACATAGTCAGCCTTTTTCCGGGCATTTGCTCTGCTGCTTTAAGCCAGTCCATTATCGGCAGGGCCTGGAGCGCTGGCCTGGTTGACATTAATTTGGTTGATCTGCGCGATTTCAGCGTCGACTCGCGCCGCAGCGTGGATGACTCCCCTTACGGCGGCGGCGCCGGCATGCTTTTAAGCCCGGCTCCGCTCTTTGAATGCCTGCAAAGCCTGAGCAGCGAGCATGCACACATCATTTTTCTGTGCCCGCAGGGACAGCGTTTCGAGCAAAGCCATGCACAGCGCCTGGCAAAAATGGAGCACTTGATCCTGGTCGCAGGGCACTATGAGGGCATAGACGAGCGCGCCCGGCAATGCCTGATGCACGAGGAGTTCTCGCTGGGAGACTATGTGCTCACCAACGGAGCCATCGCCGCGGCGGTCTTGGCAGACTCGGTGCTGCGGCTGCTGCCCGGCGTCTTAGGCTCAGCTGAATCGGCCGATGAAGAGTCTTTTGGCGAGGCCGGGCTGCTTGAATATGCGCAGTACACCCGCCCGGCTCAGTTTGCCGGCATGCAGGTGCCTGAAACACTGCTTGGCGGAAATCATGCCGACATCGCCGCATGGCGACGGCAACAAAGCCTGCTGCGCAGCATCTCGCGCCGGCCAGACCTGTTTGAAAACAATGTTTTGTCATATATCAGAGACGGAGATACTTCCCATGAACGCTATTGAAAAAATCCGCCGCGAGAACCTGAAAGAGGGGCTGCCCGCACTCAACATCGGCGACACTGTACAAGTGGACGTGAAGATTATCGAGGGCGACAAAGAGCGCATACAGGCTTTCACCGGCACCATCATCGCTAAAAACGGCAGCGGCGTCTCCGAGAGCGTCACGCTGCGCCGGGTGATTTCCGGCCAGGGTGTGGAGCGTGTGCTTCCCATACACTCCCCGCGCATCGTCGGCTTCAAAGTCGTGCGCGAAGGCCGTGTGCGCCGCGCCAAGCTCTACTATCTGCGCGGGCAGGTAGGCAAGGCCGCCCGGGTGAAGGCCAAGCGCATAGTCTAAGAGCGGCAACGCCGCCCTGCTCTGACGGACAGTCGATCAACAAGGAGCCTGCTAAATTATGCCTTAGCGTAATTTGACAGGCTCTTTTCGTTAAGACAGCTCTTTCTAAGTCTGCCCTAATAGCATCATGGCTGCTCAACCCTGCGACATGTTTCTTCACGAACGCCAGGCCTACGCGTCTTGCTCGAGTGGCAGCGTCGCCGGCATTGACGAGGCAGGGCGCGGGCCGCTGGCTGGCCCGCTGGTGGTCGCCGCAGTGATCCTGCCGCCGGAAAAGGAATTCGACCTCGCGGTGGCCGACTCGAAGACACTCAGCGCCAGGCGCCGCCAGGAACTCGCCGAGGCCCTGCTGCAAAGCCCCGGTCTCTGTTATGTCATCGTAGAATGCAGTGCAAGGCGCATAGACCAGCTCAACATTTTGGCGGCCACGCATCTAGCCATGCGCCAATGCGCCAGACTCCTGCTACCGCGGCTCGAGCTTGCCCTGGTAGACGGCCTGCCGGTACCACATTTCCCGCTGCCGGCTCGTTTTCTGGTCAAGGGCGACCGT
>JAAZIY010000169.1 GCA_012800625.1 Lentisphaerota bacterium | reverse complement strand
GCTCCGACCCCGCCACACCCGATCGATATGTCCGATTCGTCCGATTTGTCCGATCGATATGTCCGATTCGTCCGATTTGTCCGATCGATATGTCCGATTCGTCCGATTCGTCCGATTCGTCCGATTTATATGCCAGATCGCCACGCCCGACCCCGCCATGAGCGCCACCCTGGGTAAAAGCCCCCCCCTGAATCCGTCGCCCTGTAGCAGCGCCTCTACGAGGCGCCGGATTTGATGGCTGCCTGCACCCCAGGCTGGTTAACCTCAAAAACAAAATTTTCGTGAAAAACGCAGTTTTTGGGAGAAATTCTAATTTTAGACGAAGACGATTTAGTGTGACTTAATGTAGCTTTGTGTGTCTTCGTGTCCAAATTCCTGTCAGGCAGCTTTTTGGCCGGGGGATAAGCTTAGGACGGATTGTTTGGCCAGCAAACCGGGGCAAACCGCGGCAAGGCGGCTTTTGAATGGGGCAGTATATTATCTTGTTTGTCCATTTCACTCGGATTGTTTGATGAAAATACTTTTTATTGGGGATATAGTCGGCAAGGGGGGACGCGAGGCGGTGCGCGCCTTGACGCCGGGACTGCGACGCGAATACGGCTGTGATTTCTGCATCGCTAATGCCGAAAATATCGCCGGCGGCAGCGGCATGAACAAGAACTGCCTGCAGGCTCTGTTTGATGGCGAGGTCGATGTCTGCACCAGCGGCGACCATGTCTGGGACCAAAAGCAGTTTGCCGCGGAGATCGAATCGCTGCCTAATGTGCTGCGTCCGGCTAATTATCCGGGCACGCAGCCGGGCAAGGGCTATGGGGTGTACACCAGCGAGAGCGGACAGCAGGTGGCCGTGCTCTGCCTGCTGGGACGCACATTTATGGCGGTGGGCGCGGAATGCCCCTTTGCCGCCGCCGAACGAATCGTGCCTGAACTGAAAAAAATCACCCCGCTCATCGTGATTGATTTCCATGCCGAGGCCAGCAGCGAGAAGATCGCACTGGGACGCTTTTTGGACGGGCAGGTCAGCGCCGTGCTCGGCACACACACGCATGTGCCTACGGCGGACCAGCAGGTCTTTCCGGGAGGGACCGCCTTTCAGTGCGATGTGGGCATGGTAGGAGCGCGCGAGTCGGTCATAGGCAGGGCTTTGCAGCCGGTCATCGCCAGGTTTCGACATTCCATGCCGCAGCGTTTTAGCGTGGTCGAAAAAGGCATCAGGCTGCATGGCTGCGTGGTGAGCGTGGACGACAAGGGGCGTGCGCGGGGCATAGAAAGAGTTCTGCGCGACTTGCCTTAGAGCCAGTCCCAATAGGCGGCTTGGCAGGATTTTAGACACTAAGCCACAGCAAGTTTTTGTGACGGCTTGTTCCAGGGAGTTAGAATTTACGGCAATCGAGGAACGTTTTTATGCGTTGTCCCAAATGCAGCTGCAATGATGACAAGGTGGTTGAGTCGCGCGTGTCGAAAGAGGGCGAGACCATCAGGCGGCGGCGGCAGTGTCTTAACTGCAGTCACCGCTTCACTACCTATGAGACGGTGCTGCCTGCCGAGATCACCGTGGTTAAAAGCGACGGGCGGCGCGAGGAGTTCAAGCCGGACAAGCTGCGCGCCGGCATCAAGCTGGCCTGCTGGAAAAGGGCGGTCAGCCCCGAAGCCATAGACAAGGTGGTCGGCGACATCGCCAATGCCCTGGCCTCGCTCTCCGAAAGCGAAGTGAGCAGCCGGCAGATAGGCGAGATGGTGATGGCCGCTCTCAAGGAGGTGGACGAGGTGGCCTACGTGCGCTTTGCCTCCGTGTATAGAAGATTTAATGACGCCGATGCTTTTATCAGCGAAGTAAAGAAACTCGGGCGGAACTGACAGCGATGATACAATTTGGCAGTGCCAATCTATTGGTGGAGGGGGCCGGGGGGCAGGCTCAGGAGTACGACTTGGAGGCCTTGCAGGAACGGCTGCACAGCGCTTTTCAACTGCATGGCATACACGAGGACTGGCTGGCGGAGAACCTGGTCCTGAGCATGGAGGAGAAGATACGCGGCAGCAACAGCAGCGGTAGGCGGCTGCAGGAGGAGGAGCTCGAGCAGATGCTGCTCAATGTGCTGCTGGCCACCGGCTATGCCGAGGTCGCCAACGAGTATCTGCGCCTGAGTCAGCGGGAACTGCTGGTACGGCCCGAAGGGATGCGGAGCTGGAGCCTGGCCGACTTGCAGGCCATGCTTGGCGCCAGCCTGCCCATAGCCGGCGCGCAGGTCTCAAGCCTGGCGCAGGAATGCCTGAAAGCCCTGCAAAAGCTGGGCTTCGACCAGGTCAGCGATACCTTCGTGCGCGAACTGGCGGTGCATCTCTTGCATTTTCGCGCGCAGGGTGCAATGCGGACGGCGGAGCGACCCGCCGAACGCAAGACCCAGTTTATCGGGGCGGAAGCCTGGCAGCGCCTGGCCGGCCCAAGGGCCAGCGAGCTAATCGAGCGCAGGATTCTGCAGCCCATGCCGCTCTCCGATATCTTCCCCACCGCCAGGCTGCAGTTTTGTCTGCGCGAGCTGGCCCGGTGGCAGGGCGGCTGGAGCGCGGAGCTGAATCTGCTGCCGGCCCTGCCAGAGCTGGCCTTGGAGATACTGACCCTGCTCGATGATATGCGCGGCTATATACGCGAAAACTGGCCGCGCATCAGCGAGCCAGGCACGCATCTCATCCTGCCGGGCTTCAGGGAATTTTTCCGGAAGGAGCTGCCGGGTCTGAAGCGCAAACAGCGCGAGGCCTTCGAGGCGCAGGTCAAACTGGAGCTGCAAAGGCTCACCCGGGAAAAGGCGGAATATGAGCTTATGCTTAGCTTTAGATAGACCCTGTCTAAAAAGATCGTCTGGCATGATTTAGGACACTAAGACACACTAAGACACACTAAGACACACTAAGGCACACAAAGGTACACAAAGGCACACTAAGACACACTAAGGCACACTAAGAAAGAGTTTAGCATTGATCAAAGACAGTTATGACATCATTGTGGCAGGCAGCGGTTTAGGCGGCATGACCGCGGCTCGTCGCCTGGCCGGCGGCGAGCGGCGCATTTTGCTGGTCGAGCAGCATTCACAGCTTGGCGGCCTGGCCACCTACTTCAAGCGGCGCGGGCATATTTTCGATGTGGCCCTGCATGGTTTTCCGGTAGGCATGCAGAAAAGCCTGCGCAAGTACTGGGGCAAGGAGTTTGCCCAGCGCGTCAGCCAGGTGCGCTCGATACGTTTCAATAATCCGCAGTACCAGCTTGACACCACCTTTGACACGGAGGACTTCAGCGCCAAGCTGCACGGCCATTTCGGCGTGCCTAAAGCAGCGGTGGATGCGTTCTTCGCAGCTATCGCCGAGATGAACTACTACGACCAGAACCAGGAGAGCACGCGCGAATTCTTCCAGCGACACTTTCCGGGACGCAAGGATATCTGGCGCTTCCTGATGGAGCCAATCACCTACGCCAATGGCTCGACGCTGGATGAGCCGGCCATCAGCTATGGCATCGTCTTCGGCAACTTTATGAGCAAGGGGGTATATACCTTCACCGGCGGCACCGATTGCCTGATAGACATGATGGAGAAAAGCCTGCGCGAGCATGGCGTACAGGTGGAATGCAATGCCGCCCTGGAGAAGATTTACGTCGAGGGCGGGCGTGTGCGCGCCGCCCGCATCAACGGCAAGGAAGTGGGCTGCCGCGCGTTGGTCTCCAATGGCAGTCTGCCGAGAACTGTGCTCGAGTGGGTAGGCGAGGAGCATTTCAGGGAGGAGTTCAGCGCCGGCCTGAAGCAGCTGGTCTTGAGCAACAGCAGCTGCCAGGTCTACATCGGCATCAAGGAGGGCGAAAAGCTGCCCTATATAGGCGACCTGCTTTTTGATTCAACCTGGCCGGAGTTTGACAGCGAGGCGCTGTTGAGCCGGCAGGTGAGCAGCCGCACATACTCGGTGTACTACCCGGAAATTCGTCCGGGCAGCAGCGCCTACAGCGTGGTGGCCTCCATGAATGCGCGTCATGAGGATTGGGCCGGGCTGAGCAGGGAGGAATACCGAGCCGGCAAGAAGGCGCTGATCGAAGACAGCTTGGACGCTTTGAGCCTGCATCTGCCCAATATCCGTCGCATTGCCGACTATGTCGAGGCGGCCACGCCCTGCACTTTTGAGCGTTACACCGGGCATGTACGCGGAGCCACCTTCGGCAGCAAGTTTCCCGGCCTGGGCTACAGCATGGGGCTGCACCAGGAGCTGGGCGGCCTGTTTCACACCGGCTCGGTGGGCATCATCATGTCGGGCTGGCTGGGGGCGGCCAACTACGGCGTGATCACCGCCAACGAAGTGGAGAAATATCTCGCCGCAGCCGCCGGCTGAGAGCGCAGGCCGGGTCCAAAAAGGTGCCCTGGCAGGGTTTTGGACACGAAGACACACAAAGACACACAAAGGCACACTAAGTCGTCTTTGTCTACAAAGGGCATTTAGGTAGAATATATGAGCGACGGGGCTACTCAGAGCAATGCCGGGCTGGACTCATTCGAGCGCCTGGCCCCCTTTATGCTGCGCTCGGGCATAGTGCAGGTAGGGCGCCAACGCCTTAGTCAGCTGCGCAAACGCTTGGCCTGCATAGTGATTACCGTAGACATATCTGAAAATAGCCGCAAGGAATTTCAGCAAGAATACAGCTGCCCCATATATCAATGCCTGGAGAGCGCGGATCTGCTGCGGATTTTTGGCTACCAGGGTACCAAGGCACTGGGCTTTCTGCGCTCGCCGCTGAGTGTAAAAATAATGCAAGACCTGAAGGAGTTCAGGCTCTGAGGGTCTTTTTTAGAGCGGAAGTCATCCTTGTTTCAGCTTGCCATCGATGATGATCGCCAGCGCCCGAGCGAAGGGCACTTGCAGGGCCTCGGCGGTTTCTTTGGCGAGCGCTCGGTACTCCGGGTTTTGCGCCAATTTCAGCACGGTCTCCACTTCTCCGGTGTTGATCAGGTAGGAGATTTTGATATTTTCATCGATAATGCGCAGCGGGTCTGGTAGCTCCCCTTCGCCATTGAGCAGCCAGTTTTCCGGCAATGCAAAACGTAGCTGTATGCGTTCGGCCAGTTTGTCGCTGAGGGGCACTCTGGCGGTTTCCAGCTTCGAATACAGGCTGCAGCTGATATCGAGCAGGGTGGCCATGTCACTCTGTTTACGCTTGAGCTTCTGGCGCAGTAATTTTAGTCGGGCGGCGATGTCAATCATTGTATTGCCGGCTCCTGCTTGTATAGTTGTTATGACACCGGGCTTGTTTACAATATAACAGTTTTCGCCTTATAGGCAAGGAAATACCATGAAACAGATCATACTTATTGACGCCTATGCTCAGATTTACCGCAGTTTTTTTGCTTTGCGCGGTCTAAGCAACCAGCAGGGCGAGCCGGTGAATGCGCTCTACGGCATGGCCAGATTTCTGCTTGGCCTGGATGAGCATCTGGGCAGCGACTACGGCGCGGCGGTCTTTGACAAGGGCAAATGCAAGCGCCGCATCCGGATACTGCCGCAGTACAAGGCGCAGCGTCCGCCCATGCCTGATGCGCTGCGTGCTCAGGTAGAGCCGATACGGGTCTGGATGCAGGCTTTTGGCTGGCCTTTGCTCGAGCAGGAGGGTCTTGAGGCCGACGACATTATCGGCTGCATCGCCAGCCAAAGCGAAGAGCTGCCCCTGGGCATATTGAGCTATGACAAGGACCTGGCGCAGCTGGTCAACGCCCGCGTAAGCCTGCTGCAGCCGGGCAAAAACAATAGCTGGCTGCGCCAGGGTGTGCAGGAGGTGCAGGAGAAATTCGGCGTGAGGCCGGAGCAGATCGTCGATTACCTGGCGCTATTGGGCGACGCCTCCGACAATATTCCCGGCGTGCCTGGTGTAGGCCCGAAGACCGCCGCCAAGCTGCTCGGGCAGTTTGGCAGCATCGAGAAGCTGCTGGCTAACCTGGAGGAGGCCGGCGGCGCGCGCCTGCAAGAAAACCTGGAGCAGAGCGTCGAGCTGCTGCAGCGCAATCGCGAGCTGGTCAGACTCGAGCTGGACTGCCTGCCCAATTGGCAGGGGGCGGAGAGCATCAGAAGGAGCGCGCCGGACTGGCCGAAAATCAGGGAGCTGGCGCTCGAGCAGGGCTTTAAATCGCTGCTGCCGGGCATAGAGAGAAAGCTGGGCGACAGCGACCCGCGGCAGCCCGACCTGTTCTGAATCGAGCGCCAATAAGTGGCGCATGCCATGCGTTTTACCTCAACGGAGTAGTATGGTGCAAACCTGAGGGCCTTCCCTATGAAGAGAACAAAGACAAGATATTTTACTTTGGTCGAACTGCTGGTGGTCATCGGCATTATCGCTATTTTGGCCGCGCTGCTTATGCCGGCCCTGAACAAGGCACGTGAAAAGGCGCAGCAGACGCAGTGTGTCAACCAGCTCAAGCAAATCAGCCTGGGCATGGAAATGTACCGCAATGACAACCGAGATAGATTCCCCTATTGGATATCCAACTTGTACCCGGACTACATCAATACCAAAAAGGTGTATCAGTGCCCGGGAGACTACATGAACCGGGACATAGCGCTAGAGGATTGGCTGGCACATCCGGAAAAATTGTACCCTGATGCCTATGACCGAATCGACAATAATGGAGTTGGCAATAGGTCTGAGCCTATCGACGTAGGCGGAGTAAGCTATTTCTATGAGATGAATGATGCTGCCTGTGAATGGACTCTTCACGGTTTTAGTAGTGATAACAATCCCTACCCTTGGAGTGAATTGAAAGATTATCAGCTAAAAAGTGGTTTTGCGTATGGTGATCCAGGGGACGGTAGTGCCGAAGGTTCAGCCAAGGGTGGGTATGATCCCACGCTTTTTCCTGTAATCAGGTGTTTTTGGCATTATCAAAAGAACAAAGGTGAAGAATTTGGTGCAAATTCGCGTCCGATTTTGAATATCGCCTATGCCGGTAATTTTTTCATGAGTACATCTGAGTGGGAAAGGGGTTACTGGTCGCCGTAGCCTGACGGGCTTGAGCAGACGAATCAGGCGAATCGGGCAAAAAGGCCTTAGTGCG
>JAAZIY010000021.1 GCA_012800625.1 Lentisphaerota bacterium | reverse complement strand
TCAGTCCATTTGGTGCCCCGAAGGGGCAACCTAATACAGCCCAGGGTAAGCGAGGCTCCGTAGGAGCCGAGCGCCACCCTGGGTAATGGCCCCCCCCGAATCCGGCGCCCTGTAGGGGCGCCACTAAGGGCCTTTCGGCGTTATGACCTTTTTGGACGGGGTGTGCCTTAGTGGTTCAATGGCTTTTTGGACACTAAGACACACGAAGGTACACTAAGCTTAATTCGTCATGCACATACTCACCAATACATATTATGTTTTTCAGCCACCGGCCGGCGCGGGACAATACGTCGAACTCGACATGGGCTGCGGCAAAGGCAGCTTCAGCTTGCAGCTGGCGCAGCGCTACCCGCAGCGCCTGCTGCTGGCTAGCGACCTGATGATGGGCCGGCTGGCCTCACTGCAACGCAAGCGCGAGCGTCTTGGGCTGTCAAACCTCTTGCTTCTGCGCGCCTCGAATCTGGCCCTGGCTTCATTCCAGCTGCCGCCACAGTGCATTGACCGCCTGCACCTACTCTGCCCAGACCCCTGGCCAAAGCGGCATCATCGCATCAAGCGACTGGTCTGCACTGATTTCATCAGCCGCCTGCAGCGCATCCTCAAACCCGGCGCCATACTCCACCTCTCCACCGACCATCAGCCATACTTCGAAGACTGGCTGAAAATACTGAGCCGTTTTCCCAACCTGGTGGACTGTCCGGAGGGCATTGAAGACATCAGCGATCTGAAGTCGGATTTCGAGCGGCAATGGCAGGCCCGCGGCATGCCGGTGCGACATCTCAGCCGAAAACTCGTCTCAACCCAGTCTTGATTTAGTGTGCCTTTGTGTGCTCCCCCTGGGTTCAGCACAGCTTTCCACATTTCGGGTTGCAAAGTCCCGTTTTTGGTAATATAGTGAACTTTTCGTTGTTTCATTCATGCATTCACTACATCTTATGAGCAAGACCACTTTTCTGCGCCGGCTTTTTTTTTACGGCATATTTTTATTTTTAGCCCCGCAGGTTTTTTCCGCGCCCCGTCTTCAGTCTGCCACGCTCAGCCAGGGTTCGAGCATGGCTCGTTTCAGCGACTCGGCAGCTTATTTGCACTGGGCCATAGTTAATCCCGAGCCGGAGTCCATCACTGTTACTTTGCAGTTGGAGCCTGACGTAGGCTCCCGAGACGCTATCTACAGCAGCCGCATACTTGTAGGCCCCAAAAGCCGTCTCGAGGGGCGCAGCCTGGTTCATATTGGCGATGCTGAGCGCTACATTATTTCGCTTATACAGCACAATCAGCGCGTCGACAAGAACGACATACTCATTCGTCCCAACCATGAGCGGCGCATGCATATAGCACTTTTGAACGACGGCGAGAGCCTGTCTGGCTACAGTGAGATAGCCAAGGCGCAACAGCTGTCTCAACGCCTGGTTTTCTCGGTGGTACGTCATAAGAATGTTCCCGAGCACTACAGCGCCCTGGCCATATATGACCTCTTGCTGCTTTATCAGCCTGACTTGCAGCGCTACAACAGCTTGCAAAAGCTTGCCATACTCGATTATGTACGCCAGGGCGGCAGCATCATCCTCTGTCATGCAGAGCTGCCTTTCAAACTGCTGGGCACCGAGCTTGAGGAACTGCTGCCCTATTATCCCGGCTGCATCAGACAAAGCGAAGGCATGGCCGAACTGCGCCAGGCATTTAATCTAAAAGAGGCCGAGCAAGCCCCAAGCCGAGACCAAAACGGCGACTTGCTGCCGCCGCTGAAACACGATTTCCTGGAAGTGCTGGAGCCGGAGCAGAGCCAGGTCATCATGCGCACGCAAGAGCGAGCGCTGCTCTGCATCAGCCAAAAAGGGCTGGGCCAGAGCATAGGGCTGTGTTTTGACCCCTTTATAGCTAGCCGGGCCGACCAGGAGCTGCTGCGCGAAGTCTGGAATACACTGCTCAGCTACAGCAATTATCTGCCTGTGAATATGCGTCCTGATAGCAGGGCCAGGCTAAACGAGACCCTGCAGCAACTGCAAGGCTATGAAATACCTTCAGTCAAGGTGATACTGCGCATCTTTTTGCTGTATTTCCTCTGCGCAATAGTTATCCTGAGTATCTTCTTTCATTACAAAAAAGCCGCCTTGGGCTGGCTGGTATTATGCCTCTTTGGCCTGCTCTATACCCTGGGTATCTTTCTCAAGGCCAGCCGAATCGCAGTAGACCAGCCGCAGCGCAGCTTCACCGCAGTAACCACTACACTGTGGGACGGCAACCAGGGAGCCAGCAGCGGAAACGGTAATCTTTTTGCCAAAGTCGATTGCCGACCCGACCTGCGCGGCTCCGCCCTGGACTTTTTTCTGGCTCCGCCTAGCCGCAGTTTCGAACATGATGGCGCTACGGCGATTGCCGCCTCGCCGCTGCATATCACCAGCGACTGGAAAAACATCAGCCTGGAGCGCATCGCCTTGCAGCAGTACAGGCCACGCAGCCTAAACTGGTCGCTGCGCAGCAAGAATCATGGCTTGGACCAGGCTGAGTTGCCCCGGCTGCTGCTCACTGCGCAAGGTATGCAGCTCGAAGCCTGGCAGGCTCCAGAGCATCTGCAAGACGCACAAAGAGCGATTATGCTGCTGCCCTCAGACATCGTCGCGCTGCAATTCAACCGTGCTGTGGCCAGCAGTGAAACGCGTTTTGAAGGCATGGAGGCCGACCTGCTCTACCTGGCAGTCAGCGGCTACATCCGCTCGCTCAACCTGCCGGCACCCGCGCTTTGCCTGCTGGCAAACCGCAGTTCCAGAGAAAGCGGGCTGCTGCACATCAAGGATGGCAAACACGATTTCTCCGAATACGACTATCATTTGGAGTTCGTCCCCCTGCAAATATGCCTCGCTGAAGAGAACTGCCTGATACCCCCGGAGCTTTTCAAGCTGAGCATACCGCCCAGGTCTTTGTTGAGACAGCATTACCGCAATGGCCAGTTCCAAGACATTATGCTGCAAGCCGGCACTAGCCTGCCATATGCCCTGGACTTTGACCTGCACCCGCAGCTCGCAGGCCTTGAAGCCGAAGAAATTAAAATCGAACTGGATATCAGCAACCCCGGCGGCAGAGCCAGCTTCGATGTGCAGCTGCTGGACCAGCAGAAAAAACCGCTCGAGGCCGATAAAAAGGAAGGACTGAGCTTCTACTTCAAACCCAAAACAACGGTTCTGGACCCAAGGGAAAATAAAATCCGTGCCCTCATCAGCCTGCATTACAAGGGAAATGGCGACAATGCGCTTTCTCAAAGGGTCAATAACTGGAGAATCATTTCCTGTAAACTGCAGATGCTGGCTCATAAAGCCAAAGAGCAGGCAGAGGCAGAGAGGCTGGAACAGCCCTAAGGCTGAGTCTTTGTGCGCCTTAGTGCAGCTTCGTGTGTCTTCGTGTCCAAATTCCTGCCAGGCCATCATTTTGGATGGGGTTTATCTTAGCGTACAAAACTGAAAATTTTCGAGGCATTCATGATTAAGACTGAGAATTTAAGCAGAGACTTTGGCGCCGGGCGCGGCCTGCACGGCCTGACCATGCATATACCCAAGGGCAAGATTTTCGGTTACATTGGCCCCAACGGTGCCGGCAAGACTACTACCATCAAGCTTTTGTGCAGTCTTTACAAGCCCAGTGAGGGGCGTGCATTTATCAACGGCATCGAAGTCAGCCCGGAAAATGCCAGTCAGATCAAGAGGATAGTCGGCTATATGCCGGACAATTTCGGAGTTTACGAGCAGATGAGCGTGTGGGAATACCTTGATTTTTTCTGCGCCGCCTATCATATACCGAAGCGCCAGCGCGAAAGCCGCATACGCTCTGTGCTCGAGCTTACCCGCTCGCAGCAGATGATTGATTACCAGGTCGCATCGCTCTCCAAAGGCATGACACAACGCATCGGCATGGCAAAAACACTGCTGCATGATCCGGAAGTACTCATACTCGATGAGCCGGCCTCCGGCCTAGACCCATACGCACGCATTGAAATGCGTAAAACCATCTTGCGGCTCAGAGACCTGGGCAAGACCATCATGCTCTCCTCGCACATACTGCCGGAACTCGCCGGAGTCTGCGACCTCATCGGCATCCTGGAAAAAGGCAAGATGCTGGCCTTCGGCTCGGTCGAGGAAGTCAGCCAAAAGGTGAAGGAGAATCTAAAGCTGACGCTGATTTTGGACTCCGACTCCGCAGTGGCCAAAGCGGTCTGCGAGAGTTTTACCGAGGTGCAGCAACTGCATGGCACTGCCAACGAGCTGCATTTCACCTTTAATGGGCTGCGCAGCAAAATACCCGAACTGGTGCAGCAGCTCTGTGCCGCAGAGGTGCGCATCATCGAGATCAAAGAGGAGCAGGCCGATCTCGAGCAGGTCTTCCTCTCGGTTACTCATCAAAGCGCTTGAAGCAGCCCCCGCCATTTCCCTACACCACAGCCATGCCCAGCCAACAGCAGCAATCACAGAATATGAAAGCCGACTCGACTAGCAAAAGCAATTTTTTCGCCAGGCTCTTCAGCAATCCCATCCTGCGCCGCGAGTTCAGCACTGCTGCTCGCAATAGCAAGGTGGTTTTTGCCGCCGCCTTCACCAGTATCTGCCTGGGGCTGATTCTGTTTTTCCTCTGGCCGCGCAGCGGTATCTTCTCGGAGGCCAACAGCAATGAGCTGTTTACCATTTTTTTGGGGGCCGAGCTTACCTTCATGATTCTGCTGACCGCCGGGTTCACCGCCAGCGCCATCACTTCGGAGCGCGAGCGCGGCACCTTTGTGATGCTGCAAACCTGCCTGCTTAGCCCCGGTGAAATCCTGGCCGGCAAGCTGATTGGCACGCTGGGCATCTCCCTGGTCTTGTTTTGCGTGACCATACCGATCACGGCCATTTGTGCGCTTAGCGGCGGCATTAGCCTGGCGGCGCTGGGCAAGGCGCTCAGCGTGGTCGCCCTTTCAACCCTGGTGTATGGACTCTTTGGTCTGGCGGTCAGCTCGCTTTGCCGGCGCAGTTATGCCGCACTGCTGGCCACCTACATCGGCATTATCTTCCTGGCCGGCGCTACCTGGCTGCCATCGGTGTTACTCAAAATTCCAGAATTGCAGGCAGTTTTTCTGAAGCTGCGCGCCCTCAGCCCATACGAAGCGCTTTTTGCCCTGCAGTTCGCCGAAAGCTACGAAATCGGCATTATCGGCGCCTCCGCCGACCAGGTTTTCAGCTTTTTCATCATTAGCATGATTGTCTTGGCCGCGGTCTTTTTTGCGGTCTTTGCCAAATATATTTTTGCGCCGCCCAATCTGCGCCGCAGCGCCACAGTGAGCACCTACGTGGATACCAAGACCATGCTCAAACGCAAACTGGGCTGGCCATTTTATTTGATAGACCCCCTGCGCCGCAAAAAACCCATAGGCAGGCTGCGCAACCCTGTTTTCGTGGCCGAAATACGCAGTAAAATCTTTGGCAACCCCAAGTTTATTATTCGCGCTCTAACCATATGCATATGCATGAGCATAGCCATGCTGGTGCTTATTGCCAACCAGGTGGGCGATACCGACATCGATAAAATCCGCGCCGTGGCAATTATCTTCCAGCTAGGCGTAGTTGCCGCCCTGGCGCCTACTGTGAGCAGCAGCAGCATCACT
>JAAZIY010000168.1 GCA_012800625.1 Lentisphaerota bacterium | reverse complement strand
GCGCTCAGCTCATGCCCATTATCGCCTGGTGGACCACCTACAAACAAACCGCTGACATGTATGATGTGCTTATTGCCAACACGTATCCGAAAAAGCTTGACTACTCTGAGTTTTCAGCAAATTTGTACACCATTTCCTATGACGCCGCCATGCAGGTTGCGGCAGTGCGTGCCAACGGAGGGGGGCGCAGCGCCATTTTCATGCCGCCCATGTATGACAATTTGCCTAGATATATTCCTTACACGCACTACACTTTGAACGAGCAGCTTTACGTCATGTTTGCTCCCATTGTGCAGGGTGTCATGGGTGTGCATGGCTGGCGTCTGCAACGCTGCAGCGCCGCCTTTCGCAAATTTGTGATATATCCGGCCATGAAAGAGGTCAGTCGTTTGTCGGAATTTTTTCTGGGCGAGTGGCATAACGAGCTTGTGTCTAGCGATCATGACGACGCCACGGTAGAATACTTGCAGAAATTCAAAGAGCGAGAAAGATTGGTAGAGGGACTGGAGGATGCCGAGAACAAAAAGGCGCTGGCCCTGGTTCCAGATGTCAGCCACTGTTTGCGTCGCCATGCAGATGGGCGATATTTATTACTGATTGTAAACAATCGTCGCGAACCCTTGCCGGAGGTCAGGTTCAAGCTCTGGCTTGAGAAGCTGCCGCGCAAAATGACTTGCAATATCAACCACAGCCGCACAGTCTGGTTTAGCAAAGATGGTGAGTTCAAGACTGCTCTTAAGCCTTTTGAAGTGCAGGCATATGTTTTTAATGCCAGGTAGCTGACTGTTGCAAGCAGGGTTTGGCAGACTCATCTTTGAGGTCGGGCTTATCAGGTCCGACTTCGAGGCCGGGTTTTTCTCCTAGCTATCTTAAAAAATCTTGGTGTGCCTTCGTGTGGTTTAGTGTGTCTTCGTGTCCTCCCCCTTCGTGTGCCTTAGTGGCTCAAAGACTTTTAGGACGGGGTCTATCTTAAAAAACCTGGCTGTGTCTTGGTGTGCAAAAACTCGGCTTGCTTGGTGGTTTTTGAATTCCGCCTTATATTACTTTTTGTTTGTTTTTTGTCTACGTTTAATACTGGAGTCTTGATTATGAGTTCCTCGTCAGCGATTCGTTTTGCCGCCATAGGCTGCGGCAATGCCGGCACTGCTCGGATTTGCGCCTTGGCCGGGCATGAGTTGGGCTTGAAAGTGGTGGCCGGCGCCGATCTTGTGGAGGCCAATCTAGATAATCTGGCCAGTCGCCTGGGTTATTCCTTCAAACACTATGTCGGGGAGCAGGCCTATCTGCAGATGCTGGACGAGAACGAGTTGGACGCAGTGGGTATTTTCACGCCGCATATACCGCACTACGAGCACGTGCTGGCGGCGATGAAAAAAGGCCTGCATGTGATCATCGAAAAGCCCATGGTCTGCGGTGCCGCCAATGCTCTGGAAGTGACCCGGCTGATGCGCGAAAGCGGCAAGGTGGGAATCATACACTACCAGCGACACTATGAGGCTAAGTTCGCCAAGGCGCGTGAACTGATACAAAAAGGCCTGATAGGCGAAGTGAAGCGCTTCTTTATCTATATGGCGCAAGACTGGCCGGGAAGAACCTGGAGGGCGGAGCCGGAGTACTCCGGCGGCGGACAGATAAATGACTCGGGCAGCCATTATCTGGATATCTTGCTCTGGATGCTCGATGTGCTGCCGCGCAGCGCCGAAGGGCATTGCGACTCGTTTTACAACGGCAAACGCGGCAAAGTCGAGTTTAACGGCTCGTTTAACGTGGAGCTGGAAAACGGTGCCGCCGGGCGCGTAGTCTTTCTGGCCGACATACCCGGCGGCTTTGTCGATGACGTGCGCATTATCGGCAGCAAGGGCAACCTGTTTTTCCAGGGCGACCGCCTTATACATTATGACGCCGAGAAGGATGCCTATCATGACATGCCTACCAGCCTGGCCAAGAACTATCCGAGCAGCCCCAGCGACAACTTCGTGAAGCTGCTGAAAAACAAGGTGCGCATTAATCGCGTGCCCTTTATCTTTGGCTGCCGCGTCGCCTTGCTCACCGAGGCTATGCTGCGCTCCGCCGCGCAAGGCGGCGAAAAGATACTCTGCGCCGACATACTCAAGGAGTCCGGACACGGCATGCAGGACCTTTTGGAGAGCTGAGGACAGCGGGGGAGGACAAAAACCATATTATTGGGCTTGTCGGCGCCTTGAAAGAGCCGCCGGCAGGCCCATTGCTTTTTTATGCTTGCCGACTGAAAAACCACAGCGCCAGTTTCAGGGGCAAGCTGTGCCGCTCTTGCTTTATATGCCTAAGGATAGTATATTTTTGCTTCGCCGTGAATTTTCTTGCCTACAACCGGAGTCCTTATGTTTATTGACATACATGCGCATGCCTACTTGTTTCCCTCGCCGCCGCAAGATGGGCACACGCAGTTTTGTACGCCGGAGGAGCTGTTGCGGCGCTACGACGAGCTTGACATCGAGCGCGGCGTGCTGCTGCCCCTGGTAGGGCCGGAGGTCTATATGCCGCAGTCCAACCAGGAGATACTGGAGTGCTGCCGCCTGCACCCGGAGCGCCTTTTGCCTTTTTGCAACATAGACCCCAGGGGCATCAAAAACTCGCCCCTCACTGATTTCAGCCCTTGGCTGAATTGGTATAAGGAAAACGGCTGCCTCGGGGTGGGCGAGTTCATGCCCAACTTGTCTTTCATGGACCCGCTGGTGCAGAATTTTTTCCAGCAGATAAACGACATGGGCTGGCCTTTGACTTTTGACGTCACCGTGCAGCTGGGCAGAAGCTACGGCTTGGTCGACCAGCCTGGGCAGCCATTGCTTGAGTTCTGCCTGCAAAAATATCCGCGCATGATTATTCTCGGACACGGGCCGGCCTTCTGGAGTGAGATGGGCACGCTGGACACGGTGGCCGACCGCGCCACTTATCCGAGATACCCGATTAGGGCGGAGGGGGTGGTGCCCAAGCTCTTGCGGCGCTATGACAATCTCTGGGGCGACTTGTCGGCAGGCAGCGGCTATAACGCCCTGGCCAGAGACCCGGACTACGCCATTGGATTCCTGAACGAGTTCCAGGATAAGCTCTGCTTCGGCACAGACCTGTGCACCGCTGATGGCGAGCTGCCTCTGGCGCCATTTCTGCTGGACCTTAAAAAGAGCGGGCATATCTCTGAAAAGGTGTTTATGAAAATCGCCAGGGAGAATGCCATTAGGCTGCTGGGGCTTTAATTCCTGGAACCCTGGGCGGCGACAGGCACAAGTCCGCTAAGTCACAAGGTCGGGAAATACTGTAGGCAAGGCATAAAAACACTGCCTCGCCTTTGTGTGTCTTCGTGTACCCCCGTCTAGTTTAGAGCCCATCCAAAAAGGTGGGGATCGTAGCGCCTCTACGAGGCGCCGGTTTTGATGGCACCTGCACCCCAGGCTGAAGCCTGGGGTTAAGCATGGTTATGCGCCTACGGCGCAGGTAGATACGATGTTCTATAGTAAATTGTACT
>JAAZIY010000167.1 GCA_012800625.1 Lentisphaerota bacterium | reverse complement strand
CAAGGTCAACACTACAGGTAAAATCAGAACTATCTGATGAATTGTGCCGCAGAAAAGAGCTGTTTTGTCTTTAGTACAATTTACTATAGAACATCGTATCTACCTGCGCCGTAGGCGCATAACCATGTTTAACCCCAGGCTTCAGCCTGGGGTGCAGGTGCCATCAAAACCGGCGCCTCGTAGAGGCGCTACGATCCCCACCCTTTTTGGACGGGGTCTAACTTAGTGTGTCTTAGTGTCCAAAAACCTCCAGACCACCTTTTTTGGACGAGGGTTACTTAGGGTGTGACAATTACGGGGTTTGTTTTTCCCTTGCGCGCTTCGAGGCGCCGGATAAAAAGCATCTGCGCAATTGACAAAAGCTGGTTGACGCTCATGTACAGGGTCAATGCCGAGGGCATGCCGTAGAACATGAAGATAAACACGACTGACATCATGTTCATCATCTTGGCCTGGTTGGGGTCTGGCGAGGGGGTCAGCTTTTGCTGCAGGTACATGGTGGCCCCCATCATCAGGGCGAAGGGCCTGATGGGCAGTCCGGCCAGGCTGAAAAACAAGTCGTCGGGCATGGACAGGTCCACGGCCCAGAGGAAACCGGCCTGACGCAGTTCTATGGCATTGCGGAAAGTGTTGAACAAGGCAAAGAAGACCGGTATTTGGCAAAGCATGGGCAGGCAGCCGCCCAGCTGGCTGACCTTGTTGGCCTTGAAAAGCTCCTGCTGCTTGCGGTACATCTTCTGCGGGTCGTCCTTGTAACGCTCGCGCAGCTTTTTGAGTTCCGGGTTAAGAGCGGACATTTTACGCATCGACACCGTGCTGCGGTGGTTCAGCGGCCAGAACAAGGTTTTCACCACCAGGGTAATGCCCACTATGCCCATGCCGTAGCCCACACTGGCCGGGAAAAGCTTGCTGATCCAGACCATGCAGGTAAGCAGCAGGCGGCTAAGCCAGCCCATCCAGGCCACATTCCAGAAGAAGAAGCGGTCCATCTCCATGATGTTTTCCAGATTTCCGCCTATGGCATGCAGCCTCCTGATGTCTTTAGGTCCGACATAGGCGCTGATTTCCCAGCGTTTTTCGGCTCCCGGCTCGAGGCTTAGGGGCGGCAATATGGCGCGTCCGTGCAGGCGCTCAGGCTGATTACCATTGGCCAGGCCATTGTCCAGCCCGGCGACCATATTGGCCTCGAGGCCGACAAAGCTCTCGTTTTGATTGAAACGCACATAGAAGAGGAAATATTTAGAATGTACGGCTAGCCAGTTGGCCGGGGTCTGCATAAGCTGAGCCTGCCGCTCCGCATTCATCTTGCTGCCCACATCCCGGATTTTGAGATTCTTGGCGCGGCGTAAAGCGGGGCTGCCATAGGATACTCCGCCGCTGGACTCGCCCACCTTGGCTTTACGCTGGTTGGAGAGCGAGGGCGGCAGCGCGCCAGCCTCGAGGCGCAGACCGGCCAGGCTCAGTCTGTCGGCGCCGAGATTGCGCAGCGTGACAACATACTCCAGTTCATATTCCGAGCCTTCCTTGGGGCGCCAGGTCTCGCTGATCTCAAGGCTCTGGTCTTTGCTCAGCCGCCTCAGGCTATAGCCGCCATTGTCGGCGGCGCCATAGCCTGGCTCGCCCAGTTCTAGGCCGGAGCCGCTGTCGTTAAGTGCTAGAAAGGGATAGTCATAATGCCCCAGAACCACCTTGGCGGGATGCTCCTGCACCTGATGCGTCTTGCTCAAGTTGTGTTGCAAGAGCTTGACGGCAGTAAAGCCGCCGCCCTGCGGGTCCAGGCTGGCCTGCAAGTAGCCGGGAATACCCAGCTCCAGAGCCGCGCTCTGTGGCATCCTGAAAGGCTGCTTGGGATCGTAAATCCTGCTGCTGGCGCCAGGGGATACAAACGGGGCCGGCGAGACGGCCTCCGCAGCGCCCGAGGCGGGCTGCGCCGCTTCTTCGCCGCTGCTCAGCAGCAACGGCGGCGAGGCCTCCTGGGGCTGGCTGCGCTTGGAGGAGTTGTACCAGACAATGAGAACAAAGGCGAGGATGCAGGCGATGACGCCGGCTACATTAATGGGGTCAAGGGCTTCTTTGTTTTCCATGATCGAATTCTTTGGGATACTCCGGCACCGGATCATAGACCGGGCCGCGGTAGAAAGGCTGGCAGCGCAGGATGCGCCAAATACTCAGAAGCCCGCCGCGCCAAGCACCATGCCGCAGCAGAGCCTGGCGGGCATACTCCGAGCAGCTTGGCTGGAAACGACAGCAGGGCGGCTTCAGAAAACGAAGAAACCTGCGGTAGAAGGCCAGCAGTATAAGTAGGATTCTTTGCACCATAATACCCTGCCCTCAGCTGGAGTGCCGGCTTAATTCATCTGCAAGCAGTCCGCGCAGCTCCTCGAGCAGCTCGGGCAGCTTGCAGTGTTTCATGCGCTGCCGAGGTATCATAAGCAGCCAAAGAGGCGGCAGCTGAGCATAAAGCTGGCGAAATGCCTCGCGGAACAAACGGCGGGCACGGTTGCGCAACACCGCAGAAAGAGCATAACGCCGGGAAATTAAAAACGCCACCCTCCTCTGCTGGTCAGGCGGCGTTTTCAAGACGAGGACGAGGCAAAGCCGTCCACTGCGTTTCTGCCCTTGGCTTTTAACAAGCTGCAGGTTCTTCTGACAAGTCAGGCGAGCCGACTTGCCGAAGGCGGGATTGCGCCCGCGACGGTACCTAGTGCGGGTCTCTGACATGCGGCAGTGCAAAACCATGCCCGGATAAAACTCCTAGGCGGACAAACACTTGCGACCCTTGCGACGACGACGGGCAATAATGGCGCGACCATGACGGGTGGCCATGCGGGCAAGAAAGCCCATTTTGCGTTTGCGCGGTATGTTGTGGGGTTGATAAGTACGTTTCATCTCAAATCCTTTCGTTTATAGTAAAGTGAAAAATCACCAAAAAGCGGATTGGTTAATATAATGCGGTAAAAACACCTTGCAACCCGTTGAGTGCCGAGGGGAGGACACGAAGTCACACGAAGGGCCTTCGCCCGCTGCGCAGCTGCTTATTTATGCTTTTCGGCTTGCAACCAGGCGCTTTTCCATTACATTTTATTTCCGCGAGTATGCTTTTTCTCATTTTTTCTCCGAGTGCTTATGCTTCCTTATATTGCGCCTTATCTAAGGGGTCTCTGGGGTCCTTTTCGTTTATTCGAGTCACATCTGAGCCTTATCTGCCTGGGTGCCACACTGGCCGCCCTGCTCAGTTTTTTTCTGCTGCCCCGGCTTTGGCGCTTTATGCCTCGCGACCAGGGCAAGCCCTTTGTCAAAAGCTCCGAGGAGGCCCTGGGCAAGCCCACCGGCGCGGGTTTGCTCCTGGTGGGCGTCTTTCTACTCTGCCTGCTTTTGGTGCTTCCATTTGTTTGGCAGCTTTGGGCTTTGGCGGCTTGTCTTTTCGCCTGTATGCTCTGCGGTTTTCTCGATGACGCCAGCCAGGGCGGCTGGAGCGAGTTAAAGAAGGGGCTTTGGGATGCGGTCATCGCAGTGCTGGCCGCCCTCATCATGTGTCGCGGCACTGACACGGTGATTTGGCTGCCCCTGGTCAAGGGCAGTCTTTCCGGCGGCGGCTTTCTGCTGTCTGCCTGGCTGTATGTGCCTTTGGCCGCCGCCCTGCTCTGGCTGAGCATCAACGTGGTCAACTGCAGCGACGGGGTTGACGCCATGGCGGGTTCTCTGGCCCTTTTGGGTCTCTGCGCCCTGGGCGCGGTGCTCTACGGCGTGGTCGGCCATGTCGGCCTGGCAAAGTACCTGCTGCTGCCGCATAATCCGGAGGGCGCCAACTGGGCAATCATGATTTTTTGCGCCGCCGGCGCGCTGGCCGGCTATGTCTGGCACAATGCCAATCCCAGCGCCGTGCTTATGGGGGATGCCGGCTCGCGCTTTCTGGGCCTGCTTATAGGTCTGGGCGTGCTGGCCTGCGGCAATCCATTTTTATATCTGGCGGTCGCGCCCATATTGCTGGTTGACGGCGGCATAGGGCTAATAAAGCTGAGCCTGCTGCGCAGCCTGAAAAAGCTGGGCTATGATGTGCGCCCGCCTTTGCGCAACCTGGTCAACCAACCTGGCCAGGCTAGCTTCGCCACTGACGAGGAGGCCAAAAAACAACTGCTTATCGTACGTGTCATTCATGCCTTTCGCTGCCCGGTGCATGATCATTGCCGCAAAAACCTGGGCTGGTCAATCCCGCAGGTGGTGATACGCTTCATGCTGCTGCAGGCTTTGCTCATGCCCTTGATATTGATATTGATACTAAAACTGCGCTGAAAAGACCTGGAAAGACAAAATGAATATCGAGATTGAGCGTAAATTTCTGGTTGACAACTGGGACTGGTGGCAGAGTGGGCTGGCCTGGCTGCATCTGCGCCAGGGATACTTCGAAAGAGCCCCAGGCTATGCCCTGCGAGTACGCATACAAGAACAAAAAGCGCTGCTCTCAATCAAGGGCGAAGCCGAAGGCCTGGCAAGGCTGGAATATGAATATGAGATACCATTGCAGGAAGGCGAAGAGCTGCTGGCCGGCTTCTGCAAAGATAGAATAATCGAAAAAACCAGGTACTTCATACCGCAGGAGGACAGGCTCTGGGAAATAGACGTATACTACGGAAAAAACCGGGGGCTGATAACCGCGGAAATCGAGCTGCCGGAACCAGACTGCCCCTTTCGCCGACCCGCCTGGCTGGGCCGCGAGCTAAGCGCGGACTTTCGCTACAGCAATGAAAACCTGGCGAGACAAGCAGCGCCCAGCTTCGTGTAACTTTGCGCCCCTTCGTGTGACTTCGTGTCCTCCCCCTTCGTGTGACTTCGTGTCCAACACGGGCCGGTCTATTTAATGGCGCCGGCGGTAAGCCCCCTGATTATTTGTTTTTGGGCACAGGCATAGACACAAATCAGCGGTATCATGACCAGCAGGAGGGCGGCGCAGACCACGGTGATGCGCAGGTCGAATTCGCCCTTGAACTCGCTGATTGCCAGCGGCACGGTCTGGCGTCCGGGTCCGAGCAGGGTCAGCGCAAAGGCATATTCATTCCACATGGTTAGGAAGTTAAAGATAAGCACCGTATTCAGTGCCGGCTTGGCCAGCGGCAGGCCCACATGCCAGAACACCTGCAAGTTGGAGCAGCCGTCCAGGGCTGCGGCATCGAGCAGCTCTGCCGGCAGTGCTTCGAAGGCACGACGCAAGATAAGGATGCTCACCGGCAAGCCAAAGCCGGCGTAAGGGCCGATCAAGGCAGCCAAGCCACCCTTCAATCTGAGCATATCGGCTCCCAAAAGCTGGTTCAGCGGGATAAGGGTGACATGCACCGGGATCATCAGTCCGAGCAAAAACAGCATATAGAGCCAGTTTTTGCCCCGGAAATTGAATCTGGCAAAGGCGTAGGCCGCCATAGTGGCGCAAGTGATGCAGATCAGCACTGCGACAACACAGACTAAGAGGCTGTTGAGGTAGGCCTGGGCAAAGTTGCCGCTGTGTAAAACCTCGCGCAAATTGGCCAGGGTCCACTGCGCCGGCAGCCCCAGAGGGCGCTGCAAGGCGTCACCCTCACTGCGAAAGGCGCATAAAGACAGCCAAAACAGTGGATACAAGGTGAGCAGCAGAAAAACAGCCAAAAGCAGATGCCGGATAACAAAGGCCGCACTGAGTTTTTTTGTGTTCATGGGATAAAGCCATGTGGCAAAAGCCCGACCAGGCCGGAGTCAGACCTGGTTTTTGCGGGCCTGCAGCGGAATGACGATAATCAGAGCCAGGATGAAAAGCAGGACCGCCGCGCTTGAACCGTAGCCGTAGCGCCCCTGGTTTTCATCAAAGGCGAGTCGGTAGATATAGGTGGCCAAGACCTCCCTGGAACTGTCGGGCAGGCCGCCGCCCATCAGATAAACCAGGTCGAAGTACTTTAGCGAACCTATAATGGAAAGAGTGGCGGAGACCCCCAGGGTGGGCCTGATGCAGGGCAGCACAATGCGACGGCAAATCTGCCACTCGCTGGCGCCGTCCAGCCTGGCCGCCTCGTACAGCTCCTCGGGTATGCTGCTCAGCCCAGCCATAAATAAAACAGTGTGAAAACCAATGTATTGCCAGCTGATGCTGATGAAAATCCAGAACAGGGAACTGCCGGGACTGGAAAGCCAGGCGTAGGCGAAATCGGGCCTGAAGATGCGTATCAGCGCGCTTAGCAAGCCGCTCTGAGGCTCGTAAATATATTGCCAGAGTACCGCGGTGGCCGAACTGGGAATGATCATCGGCGTGAAAAAAGCCGTGCGTAAAAAACCCCTGCCCCAGGTGGGATAGTTCAAAAGCAAAGCCAAACCCAAAGCCAAAGGCAGCTGAAAAAGCAAAGAGCCAAATAATAAAAAGAAATTGTGACGCAGTGCCGACCAGAAAACCGGATCGCGGAAAAGTAGACGGAAATTCTGCAGAGCGCAAAAACGAGCCTCCGAAAGAGGACTGTCCCAGTAGTAAAAACTGTTGCGGAAGGATAAAAAAACCGGAGCAAGGACAAATAAGGCGTAAATCGTGAATGCCGGCAATAAAAATATGCCTAAATCCTGAAAAGAATAATTCTTGGCATGAGACTTGAATAAATTCACTGATAAGGCAAATATGGGCTTCTTGGAACACTAAGGGAGAACGGGGACGGGAACGGGGAGCAGTCTGAAGGCTGGACTACATACAGGGGATGGGAGCGAGGAGGTTATTTTTTGACTGGCAGCTTCAGGTTTTTCTGCATTCTGGGTAACTCTCCCCAGCTGTCGGAAAAGGCCAGGGCGACAAAGCAGTGTTGGGTTTTCAGGCTTTCCGGCGCCGTAAACTGTCTCGTGAAACTAAGGCTTTTGCCCGGGGCTATGGCGCCTAAGTAGAAAAGCCTGCCGTTAAGCCAGCTCTGGCGCGAGAAGCTGCGCGCCAACAGGCAGCTGCTCTCCTTGTCACCCTGGTTGCTAACCGTGATGGTAACCGCATAGTCTTTGCCTGGCTCAATCTCCGGGCAGGAAAAAAAGCATTCCACCCGCAGTTTTTGGCGCTCCGGCTCGCCGCTGCGCTGCAAAAAGTCGAGTTTCATGCTGCTCAGCAGCTCGTTGCCATAGTCCTCGTCCAGGTTTCTTTCATCGCTTTGCGGGCGTTTAGGCATGCTGCGGAATATAGTCAGGGTTTGGCTGCCCAAGCCACCATGCTCGATGCGCAGCTCTAGCTCGCGTTTGCTGAAGTCGTCAAAATACTCGAGGATACGCAGTCCAGAGCTGTAGTCGGCTTTGATGATGCCTTGCTGGTCGCTATGCAGCAGCTTGCCGTCAACCAGAAAGCCCTCATTGGCAAAAGGACCGGCCTCGACGGTCTCCTGGCGCATCAGCGTCTCGCCCTCCCAAAGCTCGCCGGGAAGAAGCTTGTACTGGTAGGAGGTGACGGTCTTCAGCGCCGCCTCGTCAGCCTCGAGCAAAGTGCGCTCGAGGGTCTCGTAGATTTGTACCTCATGGTAAGTCATCTTCAACTGCCGGCGCAGAAAAAGACTGGGAAAGGAGTCGCGGCGGGAGCTTAGCGTGCAGAGATAAAGCTCCTGCTTCTCAGTTTTGCGCAGCTCGCTGCGCAGAAAATTACCACGGCATTTTTCCTGTGCGGACAAAGACCATGCGGAGAACAACAAAATTAGCAGGCAGTATCTGAGCATAATGCGGCAGAGTTTAAATTGTTAATTTCAGATTAAAGATTGCTGTCAAGGGCAACTCCAGAACGACGCAGCTTAGTGT
>JAAZIY010000166.1 GCA_012800625.1 Lentisphaerota bacterium | reverse complement strand
GTGGGCCAGTGGGCCATAGCCATAGGGGCGCCCTTTAACCTAGACTACTCGGTGACCATAGGCTGCATCAGCCAAAAAGGGCGCTACGACACCGGCATGAGCAGCTATGAGAACTATATCCAGACCGACGCCTCCATCAATCCGGGAAACAGCGGCGGGCCGCTGCTCAACATACACGCCCAGATCATCGGCATCAACCAGTTTATCTACACCGGCGGAATGTCCAGAGGCAGCATAGGCCTGGGCTTCGCCATAGCCAGCAACCTGGTCAAGCAGGTCTCCGAGTCACTGGTACAGGACGGCGAAGTGGTGCGCCCCTTCATCGGCGTGGCCATGCAGGAGCTTAGCAGCGAGCTGGGCGGGCAGTTCGGTGCCGCATACGGCGTGCTCGTCAGCGAGGTGCTCCCCGGCGAGGCAGCCGAGAAGGCCGGCCTGCAAAACGGCGACGTTATTCAAATGGTTGGCGAGCGCAAAGTACATTCGCCGCATGAGTTGCTCCTGGCAGTCACCAGCTATAAGCCCGGAGATAAAATCCAGCTGCAAGTGCTGCGACACGGCAAAAACAAAAGCTTCACCCTGGTGGCCGGACAGCGCAGCAACAGCGCCCTGGCCAAAGGCGGAGACCTGAGCAACAACTATGGCCGCCAAGGCAGCGTCTTCAACCAGCTGGGGCTGCGACTGAAGGTGGAGGACTCACAGCTAGTCGTGCAAGAGGTGCGCGAAGACGGCGCCGTGGCCAAGGCGGCAGACAGCGACGGCGGCGAAATACGCCCGGGCGACATCGTCCACGAGGTCAACCGCATACCGGTCAAATCAGTCACCGAGTTTGTCGAAGCCCTGGAAAAAACGCAGAACGACATGGTGGTCTTCTACCTGGAACGCCTGAATCCCAGACAAGGTACCAGCAACCGCTTCTTCCTGGCAATTCCCATAGAAGGCAAAAAAGCGGAGTAACGCTCCAGCCCAGCCATGAGCCTAGCAAGCTTCAACATAGTGCTGATCGCCCCGGAAATTCCGCAGAATACCGGGGCCATCGGCAGGCTCTGCGTCAATACCGAAGCAAAGCTGCACCTGGTCAAGCCGCTGGGCTTCTCGCTGGACGAAAGCCGCCTGCGACGCGCCGGCATGGATTATTGGCAGCACCTGAACCTCGAAGTCTACGAAAGCTGGCAGGATTTTCTGCGGCAAAACCAGCCGAAGCGGCTCTTTTTCTGCAGCACAAAAGCGCAAAAAAGCGTCTATAGCCTCAGCTTCAAAGCCGGCGACTACTTGGTTTTCGGCAATGAGGGTCATGGCCTGCCAGCGGCATTTTACCAAGAATACCGGCAATATTTATATAGCATACCCATGCCTGGCCCGCAGGCCCGCAGTCTTAATCTGGCCAATGCCGTGGCCATCGTGCTCTACGAGGCCATGCGGCAAACCAAATTCGCGAAGTGAGCACCGCAAAGAAGTCAAGGCCAAGCAAGCTGCGCTTCAGCACAGTTGCTGCGCTCCCTTAAACACGGCC
>JAAZIY010000165.1 GCA_012800625.1 Lentisphaerota bacterium | reverse complement strand
TGAAGAAATTATGCAGGCAATTCTTGCAGAATCTTCTCTGTCCGTCATCTTCAAGCAGCTCGCCCACATTCTGCTTGTCCGCAGTATGGTTGTCGGCAAACAGGGCTTGCAGAGCGCTGGGTTCAGCTTTGGCTTCAGTGTCGCAGTCTGTGGCTGGGGCAGTTATTTCCGCCTGGCAGAGCGCGCAGGCCAGATATTCGCGTTTCAGGCTGAAGCCTTCGTATTCCTTGCTGCATTTGGCGATCGAGTCATTTTGACAATGCGGGCAGTGAAAGGCGGCGCCCGCCTGGATATGAGTATGCTTTTTCATGGTGGTAATTTGCCTTCGTGTCTCTTCGTGTCTCTTCGTGTTTCTTCGTGTCCTCCCCCTGTTAAGAGCACTGCGAGTGCGGTTCAAAGGTCTAGCAGGCCTTTTTTCAAAAAGTCCTCCAGCCCTGTGCTAATGCTTTGGCAATCGGCCTCACTCAGGCTGTAGTTGAATCTTTCGCACATTTCCCTGAAGAACTGCGTGGCGGTATCGGCGGCGGCGCCGCCCTCCAGGTCGCCGGCGGTGCGGCTGCGTTTGATGCGTATGTCATGGATATGGCAGACATTTACGCGGCTTTCGCTTTCCTCTCCCAGGAGCAGGTTCAGGTCCAGGGTGTTATTCAGATTAAAGAAAAGCGTCAGCAGTTCATCGCTTAATCCCAGTCTGCTAAAGAACTCGCCGTTCAGCGCCAGGGTGATGAGGCAGAGCTGCAGCAGCGTGCGGCTTTCTATGCTGTGTTCGGGCAGCTCGGGCAGGGCGACCGCGCAGTAGAAAAGTCCCTCCGGATAGAACTCCCAGAAGAAGTTAGGCTGGCTGTTTTCTTCGGCATGCCCGCGTATGGCCTGGTTGGAGGCATAGAAGCGGGTTTTTCTGATATGCGCGCTGGGCCAGGGGAAGTCATGCAGGGCAGGGCGTTCGAGGGCCTCGAGCTGGCGGCGACAGTCGGTGAGGGTGATGCCTTTCTGGCGCTGCTGCGGATGTATGACCGCTTCGAAGAGCGGCTTCTCGCGCCAGAGCTTATTGCCGAAAAGCTGTTTGGCCTGGTTGCGCGCGTTTTGCAGCAGCACGGCGAAATCCTGGTCGGAGCTAGGCGCGACCGCCTGCCGGTCCTCGTAAAGTATGCCGCGCAGCATCCTTCCCAGCATCTGACGCTGATTGCGCAGTGCCCGTTGAATTATGCCATGCAGCTCTTCGGAGCGATAGGCCGCCCGGCTCCTGGCGTCCGGAGTGCGCACGTAAAACACGCCGCGCTGTAATTCGCCCTCGCAGGCGTCATTGCAGACATGGGGCAGATTGCGGAAGGGATAGACCACCAGGATTACATAGACCTTGCCGTCTATCTCGGGCTTGACCAGGTCGAACTCGACTGCCGGTTCGGCATAGCGGTTGACGGTCTGCCCCACGCCGCTAGGGTCAAAGGAGCTGGCCTGTTTTTCATCCAGGCCGGTGTACAAGGTGGGATTGCCGTTCGGGTCCTCGCCCACCCCGATCACCAGGTAGCCGCCCAGTGTATTGGCCAAGGCCATCAGATGACGGGCGAACTTGGCCCGGCCTACCCGGCCTATCTTGTTCCAGTCCTGAGCCGCCTTGAAATCGATCTGCTGATTCTCGAGGCCGCAAAAGAGTACCTCGCGCCAGTCGGATTGCTGTGTGGATACTAACATAAGCGATGTAATGCTGGAGTGGGAAAATGCTTGTGGGACACGAAGGGGGAGGACACGAAGGGACACGAAGTTTTTTTTGTTAGCTCAGCAGGTCTTTCTGGATTTTGCCGGATGGGTTTCTGGGCAAGGCGGGCAGAAACTCGAACTGATGCGGTATTTTGTATGAAGGCAGGTTTTTGTGGCAATGTCGGCGTATATCGGTTTCGCTCAGTTGCGCTTCAGGCTCGAGCACGATGCATGCCTTGATTAGCTCGCCCAGGGCCTCGCGCAGCCCGCTGGCCGGGATGCCGATAACAGCGGCCTCGCGTATCTCGGGCAGTGCCAGCAGGCAGCTCTCCACCTCTACGGCAAAAACGTTTTCGCCGCCTACTATGATCATGTCCTTCTTGCGTCCCTTGATGAAAAAGTAGCCCTCTTCGTCGCGGCTGGCCAGGTCGCCGGTTCTAAACCAGCTGCGCCCGCGCAATTCGAGCAGGGACTCCTCGAGCAGACCCGGCTTGTTCCAGTAGCCGCTGATAACGTTTTCACGTGCGAAAAGCAGCTCGCCGACCTCGTCCGCGGCGCATTCCTGCATTTGCTCGTTGATAATT
>JAAZIY010000020.1 GCA_012800625.1 Lentisphaerota bacterium | reverse complement strand
CGCACCGCCTCTGGGCAAGGAGCAGGTCTGGGTCTGGGGCGGACCCACACCAAGCTGGGGCGGTTCCATGGCCGACGACACCCTGCTGCGCGGCGCGGCCTACTTCAACGCCGAAAATGCCGTCTATGTCTACGGTCCTACCACTGACAAGATGATGCGCCTGCACGCCGGTTTCAAGAAACTGATCTGCCAGATCAACTCCAACTGCCGCAGTCCCGGGGCCTTGGCCAACAGCGAGGAGGAGAACGCCGAGCTGCTCAGCCGCCTGTCATTACAGTATCCCAACATAGTTGGCGCCATGTGTGACGACTACAGCACCAGCTTCACCAACTTGCTTTTGCCCGAGCGTTTCGAGAAGATGTACCGCGCCCTTAAGAAGCACAACGAGGCCTTGCGTCTTTACGGCGTGATCTACGAGTTCGAGCTAGGCCGCGGCAAGTTCCGCCTAGTGCAGCCTTACATCGACGTGGTCAATCTCTGGCACTGGAACAAGGAGAGCATCCTCGACATAGACCATTACATCGCCCTTTGTCAAGAGGACTTCCCTGGCAAGCCCATCATCCTGGGGATTTTCATCCACGACTACGGTTGCGCCAGCTGCGGCACGCCGCCCGAGCTTCTGGTCTACCAGCTCGAAAAGGCCCGCGAGTACATTCACAAGGGTGTGGTTGAGGGCATCATCATCCTCGGCGACCGCGAGATCAAAAAATGGCCCGAAAGCGCCAGAGCCGTGAAGGAACACCTGGGGCTGAAGGCGTAAGGAGGTCTTACAGCAGGGCTGCATGCGCAAGCACACAAAGACCTACTCAGGGTAAAAAAAACTGGCGGAGTACATTTTAGCTTTGCTTGCCTCTACAGTCTGCCTGTATAATGCTTAGGAAATAAGGACACCTGACCTCTACTGGACATTTTCACGCCATGTTTATGCATTTTCACCCTTATCGGTAATAAGGCTCGTAAAACTCTACTGCAGTTTCCATTTCCACCTCCAGTTCCATGAGATCTTTGTAGAATATAACCTTGGCTTTTGTATTCATCAATGATCTCAACGTACTGGTTTACTAGCCTTATAGACTTTTTGACTGCGAAGGCAGTCTCTTCCCGCGACATTCCCTTGCTAAGGCACATTAGAACCTGTTTAAAAGAGGTTATATATCTCTCAATGGCTTTGCTTGAATGATGTGTTTCGCGAATGACCTGCTGAACCGTCTTCTGCTCAATGTACAGTTTTTCAATGATCATCTTCTAGTGGGTCAGCGTTGGCCCCATGTCATGAACAGTTCCATGCCTAGGCAGCGCCACTCGATTTTCTTTTTCGTATTCTTTAATGTACCTTCCAGCAGTTGGTGTAAGGAATTTTCAGCAAAACCGCTAGTTCTGCACTTGTCAGGCAGCCTTGCTGCTTATAAGTCTGTGTACACAGCTTGGCAACCGCTTCTTTTTTCATTTCTCTGAGTTTTTTTTGCCCTTTGCTCTGTCAGCGGTATCATTTTCCTGAACCAGTTCCAGTATCACAGGCACCAACTCTGTATTGCGTATGGATTTGCCGTACGCCCCCTTGTCTGCCGCTGCAACTGTAACCCAAGGCGTTTGGCCAGAACACAAATGCGTGGTTTCCGGGAAAAACTTGAAAACTATCGCTTGAATTTAGCGAACCAGCACTCCCCGGGTTCTGCTTCCACCCAGCTGCGGGCATTCGTGCTCAAAAAAAGTGGCAAGCGCCCCTATGAAGGTCTTGTAAGCGACCGGGCTGTACAGCGCAAAAGTGTTTGATATCTCTTTTTCCACATCGCACCTCACTTTCCGGTCTTGGACTTCCTGGACAACGGTGAGCTTTTTTTCACCCTCGGTCAGCTGGAATTGTTTTCCGACAATTGCTATTTCATCCATACACAACTTGAACAACGCAAGCTGAAGCTTGCTAAGAGCGCAGACTGAAGTCTGAACTACGAACTTACGCCGGCTAAAGCCGATGGAGAACAACGCAAGCTCAAGCTTGCGGAGAGCGCAGACTGAAGTCTGGACTAGTGCGCCCGGCATGGGCAAGAACTATCCTCTCCTCTTGCGAGGCTGAGGACTCATTGAGTGACAACAAGAGTAGCGAAAGGCAAGCAGGTGTCCGTGAGGGCATCAGGCGAAGGAAGCCCTGGCAACGATACGACCGCAGGTATACGAACGGACAGTGAGGCAGGACGTGGGCGATGAGCGTGCTAGTAAACGCGAAATCCAACAGTCACCGAAAGACACGTCATGTAGAGTCCGGCGGCACGGGTCAATTAAGTTCTTGCACCTTACCCGGGGAGGTCTCCATCGTGAGAGCGACGGAGAAATCAGCAGAGGCCATAGTAGCGAAGATTCCGCTGAAAGGCGGAGGAGCAAAGGGCTAAAGAACAGGAAACGCAACGATGGACAAACTCGTCAACGAAGCCTATTGGGGCGGCGCAATCGCTGAAACAACCAGGGGGGGGAACTCCCTGCGAGGGCCGGCGAGCCGGTGGTGTCAAAACGGTGGATCCGTGGCGACGAAACTGGTGCCAACCGTAGTTTCGGAAACGGAGGATGAACATGTCAGACGTGCGTAACGAACAAAAGCAAGGAATCACACCAGGTCCGAACCTGGAGGAGGTTACAAGCAATGAGAACGTGAAAGCGGCGTGGGATGCTGTAAAGGCAAACAACGGCGCCTCTGGAATCGACCGAATGAATGTCAAAGCGACAGAAGAGCACTTTCGGGTACACGGCAAGGACATCTGGGAGAAAGTTCTGCAAGGAACGTACATTCCGGGAGCAGTCCGGGCTGTCGAAATACCGAAAGCAAACGGTGGCATACGCAAACTGGGCATCCCGAACGTGCAGGACAGGGTGATCCAACAAGCTGTCCATCAAGTGTTGAGTAGCCGCTGGGAACCCCTGTTCAGCGACCGCAGTTACGGTTTTCGTCCCGAGCGTAGCGCACATGATGCGATACGGGAGGCACGGAACATCGTGCAATCGGGAAAGAAATGGGTGGTGGACATTGATTTGAAGAGCTTCTTCGACGAAGTCAACCATGACATCCTGATGCGAGAACTGCGCAAAGTGGTAACCGACAAACGAATACTCAAACTCGTTGGACGCTTCCTGACCACCCCTATGGTGGAAAAGGATGGGAAACGAACCAAACGGACAAAAGGAACTCCACAGGGAGGACTACTGTCCCCCTTGCTGGCGAACATCTATCTGACACCACTCGACCGTGAATTGGAAAAACGACAATTGCCGTTCACCCGATATGCGGATGATGTGGCCATCTACGCCGGAAGCCGACGCGCTGCGGAACGGATTCTGTCAGACATTGTCGAATGGATCGAGAAAAACCTTAAAATTCCCGTCAATCGGGATAAAAGCAAGTTCGGATTAAGTGATGACACGGCCTATCTGGGAATTACCATACATTCCGACGGAGAAATGGAAGTCGAAAACAAACGAGTCGAAAGGATGAAAGACAAAGTTCGGGAACTATGGGACGCTCGGCAAAACTTGACGAGCAACCAACTCCGGAACCAATGGCAAAGATTCATTACCGGCTGGTGGAACTATTTCCAAATCGCGACCAACAGACGCAATGTCGAGAGCTTGAGTGGGTGGATACGACGGCATATGAGAAAATGCTTCTGGATCCGCTGGCACTCATCCGCAGGCAGAATGGCGAAATTGGCTGCACTCGGAATAAAAGGGCAACTCCTGATGATTGCGAAAGCGTCACGAGGCGCTTGGCGCATGGCGAAGACACCGGGAATGCACAAAGCGCTAAACAATCGAACGTTGACCAGATACGGACTCATTGTACCTTGGCAAGTTTAACCGGACAACAAGCCGGTGCTGTTCAACCGCCGGATGCGGAAAACCGCATGTCCGGTGGTGTGGAAGGGCGCGGGGCGAAATCCCCGTTGCCCCATCCGATCGAACTTACGCCGGCTAAAGCCGACGGAGAACAACGCAAGCTCAAGCTTGCTAAGAGCGCAGACTGAAGTCTGAACTACGAACTTACGCCGGCTAAAGCCGACGGAGAACAACGCAAGCTGATGCTTGAACTACGAACTTACGCCGGCTTGAGTCGACGAATGTTTTTTGATAAAAACAATAAAAACAAATGTGGTCTGGCAAAATGTCAAAACCATGCCAAATTCCGTTGTCAAACACATTAGCCAACCGCCAAATTAAAACGGCAGAAAGCCGATAAACACAGATTTTCACGGTTTTAAGTCGGCTCTAATTTCACGAAATTAGAGCATCTGAAAAAGCCAGGCTTCGATTTTCCATCCAGAGCACTTTTTGTCCTTCAAACTTATTCATCATTTCCAACAGCAAAGACAAGCCCTGCTTCTTTTTCAGTAGTATTTCCACATTTTCCTTGCTATATCTGATACTGCCCATGTCGTCGATGAACTTGTTGAAAAGGGTTTTCCCCTGACATTGTTCATAGCCTTTGAGTTCTATGGCCAGCAGGCGGTATAGATTGTGAGCTGTGATTGACATGGCAAGATCAAAGTCGACTTTGATAACGATGGATGATGACACCCGGTTCAAATGGAGGAAGCAAACCTGTTCTGAAATCCCCTTTTCCACCTGTCAGCGTCCCGCATGGTGAATTTCCAAAGCGTCCATTACCAACTCCGTATTAGGGTTAATTAAAACAGTTATATGGAGTTAAGCAATTTGTTAGTTTTGATTGTCAAGTAATTTTCTTCTGAAAAATGGTTTTTTTAAGAAGAAAACCAACAGTTAGGAATGTGTCTTTCACAAAGTCAGGCTGCGTCAGTTTTTATTCCACGCCGTGGCGGTAGAACTCACCGAAGCCACACGGACAATTTAGGTGAGGAAGACCATTCTCGATTAGCAACTTGCTGAAAAGTTTGTCCTGCACCAGTGTGATGATCAGTTCAAGAATAGCACGATAGCCTTTCTGTTGAAGTACCTCCTGCAAACGCAAAACCAGCCCGTCGAAAGAAAATCCTCTGTCTGAATTAACAAATAACAAAGCGGAATTAATTTCATGTTGCATCTTGCCCCCTTTCTTTTATGATTTTGAATCTCATTTAGATTAAGGGGCAAGATGTCTATTGCAAATATTGCCAAAATTTTTCAGCCACATTCCGGACAACACCAAATATTGACCCCGTTTAACTTTGGGACTTTAAAATGATACGTCCGATTCGTCCGATTCGCTTTTTTGCTAAAAGTATTTCCTTGATTTGTTTTTCTTTCTGCAAGCATTATATTTATTGTTTCTCCTTTGTAGGTATTTTCTTGCTCCTTAAGAAAAGCCTGCCACACAACAACCCTATATAATGTTTCGAGGGCGGTTTCCGGAGCAAATCTAGAATACGCCTGGCAAAACATTATCATGCCCATGAAAGGAAGCATGAGATGGCAAAGACTACCATTACTGATCTGCTGGAAGCCGGAGTCCATTTTGGACATCAGACGCGTCGCTGGAACCCGAAGATGAAGCCATATGTGTATGGTACGCGTAGCGGTATCACTATCTTCGACCTGGGAAAGACCATGCATCTGCTGGCCGCAGCCTGCGAATTTCTCAGCCAGACCGCCGCCGATGGCGGTCAGATCCTTTTTGTGGGCGCCAAACGCCAGGCTCAGGAATGCCTGAAGAGCACTGCTGAGCGTCTGGGTATGCCTTTTATGTGCGAGCGCTGGCTGGGCGGCACGCTGACCAACAAGGACGTCGTGTT
>JAAZIY010000164.1 GCA_012800625.1 Lentisphaerota bacterium | reverse complement strand
GGGGGAGGACACGAAGAGACACGAAGAGACACTAAGTCACACTAAGGTTTTTAGATGTTTTTTTTAGATTGGGGAGTTGAGGGTGTTGGAATTTGAGGAAATTAATAGTCTGCAGAATGGGCGCGTGAAGCAGATCGTGAAGTGGCGTGAGCGTGGACCTAGGGATAGGGACCAGGTGGTGCTTATCGAGGGGTATAGGGCGCTGCGACGGGCCTTGGAGGCGGAGTATCCGGTGGATGAGCTGTATTTTTGTCCGGAGCTGTATCAGGGCGAAAATGAGGAGGGGCTGCTGAGGGAATTTGTGGCTCGGGGTGCCAGGCTGTTTAGGCTGGGCGCCGCCGCCTTTGCCAAAATCGCATATAGGGATAGGCCGGAAGGCCTGCTGGGCATAGGGCCGCAGAGACGCAGAGGGCTGAAAGGGCTGACTATTCCGCCGGAAAAGGCGTTTTTCCTGGTGGCTGAACAGATAGAGAAGCCGGGGAATCTGGGAACTATGATGCGCTCGGCGGACGCGGTGGGCGTGGACGGGCTGATACTCTGTGACTCGCGCACGGACTTGTATAATCCGAATGTGGTGCGGGCCAGCACTGGGAATCTTTTTACTCTGCCCATAGCAGAGGCCAGCAGTGAAGAGGCCATAGACTGGCTGAAGGCGGCGGGCCTGCGCATACTGGCGGCTAGCCCGCACGTGGAAAAACTCTACTTCGACGTGGATATGAAGGGGCCGCTGGCTATCGTGGTAGGCTCGGAGCAGTATGGTCTGAGCGAGACCTGGATGCAGGCCGCCGATGAGCGGCTGCGCCTGCCTATGATGGGCAAGGCGGACTCGCTGAATGTGTCTACGGCGAGCGCTCTGCTGCTGTATGAATGCCTCAGGCAAAGACTGGTGGGCTAGATTTTTTGGACACGAAGAGACACTAAGTTACACGAAGGTATGTATATGACTAGCAGGGATATGGCGGCGGCGGCCAAGGCGGCCTCGAGGTTGATGGCAGCCCAAAATGGCGAAAAGAAAAACCGGGCTTTGCAAGCGGTGGCCGAGGCGCTTGCATCGAGGGCGGAGGAGATATTTGCGGCGAATCGCGAAGACCTGAGGCGGGCTGAGCGGGAGGGGCTGGAGGCTCCGGCCATGAAGCGTCTGAGGTTCGACCAGGGCAAGCTGGACGAGGTGATAGCCGGCATAAATAGCCTGATAGGGCTGCCCGACCCCGTAGGGCAAACCCTGAGCGCCACCGAGCTGGACCAGGGGCTGGAGCTGTTTAAGGTGAGCTGCCCAATAGGCGTGATAGGCGTGGTGTTCGAGTCGCGGCCCGACGCCCTGGTGCAGATATCCTGCCTTTGCCTGAAAAGTGGCAACGCGGCGCTCTTGAAGGGGGGCAGCGAGGCGATGCTGAGCAATCGGATTCTGGCGCAGTGCATAGCCGAGGCGGCGGAAGAGGCCGGCATGCCGAAACACTGGCTGCAGCTGCTCGAGTCGCGCGAAGAAGTGGGCGAGATGCTCAGACTCGATGAGTATATAGACCTGATCGTGCCCAGGGGCTCGAATGAGTTCGTGCGCCATATCAAGGAAAACAGCAATATCGCGGTGCTGGGCCATGCCGACGGCATATGCCATGTGTATGTGGACTCAGAGGCGGATTTGCAGATGGCGCTGGATATCAGCCTGGACTCGAAGTGCCAGTATGTGGCAGTGTGTAACGCGGCTGAGAAGCTGCTGCTGCATCAGGATATAGCCGCCGGGTTTCTAAAGATGGCGCTGCCGGCGCTGGAGGCGCGCGGCGTGGAGCTGCGCGGCTGCGAAAAAACCCGGAAGCTGGCCGACATGAAGCCGGCTAGCGCAGAGGACTGGAAGACCGAATACCTGGACTATGTGCTGGCGATAAAGACGGTGGCCAGTCTCGAGGAGGCGGTCGAGCATATCAATCGCTATGGCTCCGGGCATACCGAGGCTATAGTGAGCGCCAGCATCGAGCATGCCGAGGCCTTTATGGCGCAGGTGGACGCCGCCGATGTGTTCTGGAATTGCAGTACCAGGTTTAGTGATGGATTCAGGTTTGGACTGGGCGCCGAGCTGGGCATAAGCACCAATAAAATACATGCGCGCGGCCCGGTGGGACTGGAAGGGCTGTGCATCTATAAGTGGCTGCTGAAAGGCAAAGGGCAGATAGTGGCGGACTATGCCGAGGGCAGAAAGACATTCAGTCACAGAAGGATTAAATAGGGGGAGGTACACTAAGACACACTAAGGGCTTATGCGATGCCTACGTAGGTCTTTGTGTACCTTTGTGTGTCTTAGTGTCTTTTGATAGCAGGTTTTGTCAGGTTTTGTTTGCTTTTTGCTGATTCCGTGTTATCTTTTGTTCTTGTATTAGGTATTCATATATGGGGGTTTTTAGTTTTTTGGAGTAAGAATGAGCCTGTTGCTTTTTGCGCTTTTGCTTCTTGTTTTTTCTGCTTTGCTGTGTTTGCTGCTGAGCCTCAATGAGCGTAGCGCTGGCTTAGTGCTTGCCGATTTTTCTTTTGGTTCTTTGCATTTGCCGGTTTTGCTCGCCTTGGGCGGCGCGGTTTTAGGCTTATTATCGCTTTTGCCTTTTTGTGTGACTGCTATCTATCGCGGTGCTTCCGGCTCTTATAGCGAATTTCTGCGCGCCTGGTTTTTGCTGCCCATTATCTTTGTCGGGATATTATCGGCATTACATTCGCCGGCTTATTTGGATGCGGGTTATAGTTGTTTGCGTCGCGGGCTTTACTGGTTTTTTTTCAACCTGATGCTGGCGACGATGCTTTTGGTTACTTGGGTTTCGCAGCCCATAGTATTTTTGCTGGCTTGGGAGGGGATGGGCTTATTCAGCTTTGCCCTGGTCTTATTTGAGTATCGCCACAAGGATAACCTGCGTGCCGCCTGGATATATTTCTTGGCCTGCCAGGCCGGCGGCGCGCTGCTGATGCTGATGTTTCTGTTGCGGACGCAGGCTGAGAGCTATCCGCTTTTCTTTTTTATCAGCGGCCTGCTCGGTTTTGGTTTGAAGGCCGGTTTGCCGGTGCTGCATATTTGGCTGCCCGAGGCGCATCCGGTGGCTCCCGCGCCGGTGTCGGCTTTGCTTTCTGCCGGCATGATCAACCTGGGCTTTTACGGTATTTTGCGCTGGCTGCTGCTGCCTGGCCTGGTTTCGCTGCCCTTGCTGGGCTACAGCTTATTGATTTGCGGCATGCTTGGCGCTCTGCTGGGCATATTTTTTGCCATACCGCAGAAGAACCTCAAGCGCCTGCTGGCTTATTCGAGCGTGGAGAACATGGGCCTGATTGCCTGCGGGCTGGGTTACGGCTTTTTGTCACTGCATTGGCAGCGCGCCGACCTGGCTTTGCTGAGTTTTGCGGCGGCAGGGCTGCATATATTGGGGCATGCGCTGCATAAGGGCAACTTGTTTTTGCTTTCCGGCAATGTCTATAAGTCCTGTCATGAGTTGAGTCTGGACCGGCTGGGCGGTCTGCAGAAGCGCCTGCCTGGCTCAGGCTGTGCCTTTATGCTGTCGGCTCTGGCGCTTTCCGGGCTGCCGCCGGGCAATATCTTTATGGCGGAGATTCTGCTGTATGTGGCCGCAGCCCGCGGCATCGCCTCGGGTAGCCTGCTGATAGCGACTCTGTCGCTGGCCCTGTTTTTGACTCTGGCTTTTTGCGGCGCACTGGCGGCCACCGTCTTTAGCAAAGCCGGCGCAGCGGTGTTTTTGGGCGAGCCGCGCAGTCCTGCGGCACGGAAAAGCCATGCCATACCGGCGCTGATGAAGCACTGCGCTTTCGCCTTTCTGGGCCTGTCCCTGATTTTACTTTGTCTTTCACCGTTTTTGGCCTCACGGCTGGCCCAGGTCTTTGCCGGGCAGTCAGGCTTGCTTTGGCCAGATGATTTGCTGGACAATTTTTGCATGCCAGCCTTTAATGAGCATTTGCTAAACACGCTGCTGGGTTTCAGCCTGTTTTTTGTGGTGCTTTTGTTCATGTTATTCTGTATTAGGCGTCGTCATTTGCCTTATAGCCGTAGGGAGGCGCCGCGCCGCTTTACTTGGGACTGCGGCTTTGCTCAGCCCACGGCGCGTATGCAGTACACCGGCTCGGCCTTTGTGCAACCCCTGGTGTACCTGTTTGCGCCTTTGCTTAGGCCGATGAGGAATATACTGGCACCCAAGGGCTTGTTTCCCAAGAAGGCCTCTTACGAATTGAGTTGCCGGGACGGCGGCGAGCAGCTTTTCTGGCGGCCCTTGATGAATTTTACTGTGCGCCTGGCTATTTTCAGCCACCGCCTGCAGTCCGGGCACCTGCATCTGTATGTGTTGCTGATGATCCTGGGCTTGCTGGCCTTGTTTATCTGGGGCTTCGCCCTCTGAGTTGTTTAGGACACTAAGACACACGAAGAGACACGAAGAGACACGAAGGTGGTTTTATAATTTTTGGGTTGTTTGGGTATGAGTACATTCATTTGGTTTTGTGGTTTGGTTTTGTCCTTGCTGCTTTGTCCGCTGCTGCCTGGACTGGTTGGCAAGCTGAAGGGGATTTTTGTTGGTTGTCCCGGACCCAGTGTTTGGCAGCCTTACTATGATATGCTGAAGCTGTTGCGCAAGGGCAGCGTGTATAGTCAGACTACTACTTGGGTTCTGCCTTTGGCGCCTCTGGTGACGCTGGCGGCTCTGCTCTGCGCCATGTTGTTTTTGCCTTTTGCTTTTGTGGACTCGCCTCTGGCCTTTGAGGGCGATGTGATTGTCTTCTTTTACTTTTTGGCTTTGGGCCGTGTGCTGGGGGTGCTGGCCGCGCTGGACACGGGTTCGAGCTTCGCCGGCATGGGAGCCAGCCGTGAGATGCAGTTTTCTAGTCTGGCAGAGCTGGGCATGTTCTGCATATTGGCATTTTTGCTGCGCTTGAGCGGACGCTTTAGTATGTCGGGCCTGCTGAATGCAGCGGATAGCTCGATGTGGAGCTATAGCGGCACGGCGCTGTTCCTGGTGGCAATCGCCTTCTTTATTTTGCTGCTCGCGGAAAACTGCCGCGTGCCCTTTGATGATCCGGATACGCATCTGGAGCTGACTATGATTCACGAAGCCATGGTGTTGGACTATGGCGGGCCGGACCTGGGGATCATCCATTACGCCGCGGCTCTGAAGCTCTGGCTTTTCACTAGTATCTGCAGTCTGATGATTGTGCCTGCCGGGCTGCTGAGCGGCTTTGGCGGGCTGCTGGTGTTTGTTCTGGCGCAGTTTTTGCTAGGGGGCTTGCTTGCACTGGTCGAGGCGGTGTCGGCCAGATTCAGGTTCTTGAAGGTGCCGCAGTTTTTGTTGGGGGTGCCGGGTCTGGCCATCATCGCAATTATTATGCTACTATTGTTTAAATAGAGCATCCCGAAAAAATGCCGGGGATTTGGACACGAAGACACACGAAGAGACACTAAGAGACACTAAGTGGTTTTAGGCTGATTGGGGTATGAATGAATGGTTTGATTGAAATCTTGCTGCTGAGCTTTTTGCTTTGTGGTTTTTTGCTGGCCAATAGCAGCCGTTTGATGTATTGTATCAAGCTGGTGGCGGTGCAGGGTTTTCTGTTGGGCTTTCTGCCTCTGGCGGTGGCCAAGGTGGAGGGCGGCTCGCTGGACTGGGAAGTATTGCTGTTGGCCATGATCAATATTGCGGTGAAGGGAGCAGTCCTGCCTTATATGCTGCAAAAGGCCATGCTGAAGGCCGGTGTGCGCCGCGAGATGGAGCCGCTGCTGGGTTATGCGGCCTCCGGACTGGTGGCCCTGAGCCTGATTGCGCTTTCATTCTGGTTTGCGCAGCAGCTGGAATATTCCGAGCAGGTGGTCTCGAGGCTGGCGGCGCCGGTGGCCTTTAGCGGCATACTGATAGGGCTTTTTCTGATTGTGGCCAGGCGTAAGGCGCTCACGCAGGTGATTGGCTTTCTTTGCTTCGAAAACAGCATTGCGCTTTTCGGCGCCGGCATGATGCTGCAATACGGCGCGCTAATCGAGCTGGGCATACTGCTGGACGTGTTTGTCATGGTCTTTGTGATGGGCATCGCAGTGTTCCAGATCAAGCAGGAGTTCCAGCATATCAACGCAGACCTGCTTAATGCGCTGAAAGAACGGCCCGGAAAGTGATTGCCGATGGGGGGTTTTGCTTGTGCACTTATGTAAGAATACAGCGGCAGCTTATGAAGGATAGGGTCAATGCCACTTTTGCTTAACATCCTGATACCGGCGGTTTTTGCAGGGATCATCTTTTTTCTGGGCAAGCGTATTTCGGCGCAGCAGTCGCGCCATCTTTTTGTGCTTTGCGCCCTGCTTAACTTTGTTAGCGCACTGCTTTCGCAGCCGCTTTTCGCGCTCACGCAACTCGGCTCCTGGCTTTTTCTCGACAAATTCAGCGCGCCGATTTTACTGCTCAGCGCCTCGCTATTTGTCTGGGTTAGCATCTATGCCGGCGGCTGGCTGCAGGCCTTGGATGATATGTCCCGGCGCGGTGCTGAGCGCGATTCGGGCTTTCGCGACCCGCGGCTTTTTCCCGAGCATGTTTTTTTATCTTGCACCTTACTGTTTTTAGCGGCTATGAACCTGGCCATTAGCTCTGCCAATCTGGGTTTGTTCTGGGTGGCGATTGAGGCCACCACCCTGGTAAGCGCGCCGCTGCTCTGTTTTCAGCGCTCGAAGGCGGCTTTGGAGGCGATGTGGAAATACCTGCTTATCTGCTCTTTGGGCATAGCGCTGGCGCTGCTGGGTCTTTTTTTCCTGGCCATTGCCGAGCCTACTCAGAGCGGACTGAATCTTTTTGCTCTTATGGAGCATTCCGAGGCGTTGAATCTGCAATGGGGCAAGGCGGCCTTTATTCTGATTTTGGCCGGCTACGGCACTAAGATGGGCCTGGCGCCTTTTCACACCTGGCTGCCGGATGCCTACAGCGCCACGCCGGGCTTGGTCTCCGCCCTGCTTTCCGGAGCCTTGTTGAACTGCGCCTTTCTGGGCATATTCCGTTTTACGCAGATTATGCCGGCGGCCCTGCTGCCTAGCTGCCGGCAGATGCTGCTGGCTCTGGGTTTTCTCTCCTTGCTCACCGCCGCTTTTTTTGTGGTTAGGCAGCAGAACTACAAGCGGCTGCTGGGCTATTCGAGCATCGAGCACATGGGGATTCTGGCCATTATCCTGGCTTGCAGCCTAAGCAATGCGGATATGCAGCGTGTCTTGCTCTGGCATATAATCGGGCATTCGTTGTTGAAGGTAGCCTTGTTTTTGCTCGCCGGCAATATATTTCTGGCCTATGGCACGCGTTCGGTCACTGCGGTTAAGGGTATGTTTGAGAGCATGCGCTGGAACGCCTTTCTTTTTTTGCTGTGCCTGCTCATGCTCTGCGGCAGTCCGCCCTCGCCCTTGTTTGTCAGCGAGCTGCTTTTGGTTTTCGAGCTGGGTCCCTGGCTGGGTGCGGCTCTGCTGTTTTTGCTTTTCATGGTGGCTGCCGGCATGCTGCATGCCGGTATGCGCATGTGCATGGGCACTAGCCCGCGGCAGGAGAGCATGCGCAAAGCCGCCCTGCTGGCCGAGAGGCTGTTTCCCATGCCCGCCGTGGCCGCATTCCTGGCGCTGTCATTCGGGGTGTCGCTTATCTTTTTGCTGATCCGTACATACACAATCTTCTAATAACTTAGACCCCGTCCAAAAAGGCATCACGCCGAAAGGCCGTTAGTGGCGCCCCTACAGGGCGCCGGATTCGGGGGGGCCTTTACCCAGGGTAGTGCTCGGCTCCTGCGGAGCCGAGCACTACCCTGGGCTTCATTAGGTTGCCCCTTCGGGGCACCAAATGGACAGATTCTCAAGAAAAAATTGAAATTTCAACAGGAAACTTGCGTTTTTCATGCAATTTCATCGATTTTCCTTTTTTCAGACGAAAGTGTTTTGTGCGAAATCTTGCAATTGCAGTTTACCTGCTTAATCAGCTTCCTCTTAGTGTTCTTTCGTGTGTCTTGGTGTGACTTCGTGTCCAAAAAAAGCTGTCTTGTGGAGCTTTGTTGATGTCTGAGCAATTTTTAATCTTGCGCAATCCTGGGGCCGCTCCGCTGCTCGAGCTGCCGCTTTTGCCATTTGCCCAGTTTCGCCGTCAGGCTCTGGCTGCGATAGCTCGGCGCAAGGCCCGGGTGGCCGCATTTTTCGCCTATACGCAGGGCGGCTCCCAGCGCCTGCTGCTGATTTTGGCTGTGGACGCCGAGGGGATTTTGCTGCTCAGCAGCTGCGAGGTGAAAGACAGCTTTGCTTCTTTTACGCCGGAGGCGCCGCAGTTTCACTGCTTCGAGCGCGAGATTTACGAGGAACACGGGCTCGAGCCGCTGGGGCATCCCTGGCTGAAGCCACTGCGTTTCAATCAGCCGGGGCAGGGCGAGGCGTCGGCGGGCGTCTGCGATTATTTCAAGCTTTCCGGCGAGGCGGCGCATGAGGTGGCGGTGGGTCCGGTGCATGCCGGGGTTATCGAGCCGGGGCATTTTCGTTTTCAGTGTGTGGGCGAGCAGGTTTACTCCTTGGAGATATCACTGGGCTACCAGCATCGGGGCATCGAGCGCCTGCTGCGCCAGGGACCGGACAAGCGCAGCGTACACCTGCTGGAGACCTGCTGCGGCGACAGCAGCTGCGCCTACGCCGGAGCATATGCCCAGCTGCTGGAAAGCCTGCAGGAGGAGCTGAGGCCTAGCCCCAGGGCTGAGGCTCTGCGCCTGCTGGCCTGGGAGCTGGAGCGCCTGGCAAATCACTGCGGCGACCTGGGCGCGCTGGCCAACGACGTCGCCTTTAGGCCGACGATGGCATATTGCGGACGGCTGCGCGGCGAGTTCCTGAATATGACCGCCGAGCTTTGCGGCAACCGCTTTGGGCGCGGCCTGATACGCCCGGGCGGCATGGGCTATGATGCAACGCCAGCCATCGTGGCGAAGCTGCTGCCCTGGCTGCAGATCAGCGGCAAAGAGCTGTATAATGCCCTGGACCTGCTGTTTAATAACTCCGGCGTGCTGGACCGTTTTGAAAATACCGGCACGCTGGAGCGTAAGACCGCAGCGGACATAGGCCTGGTGGGCATGGCGGCCAGAGCCAGCGGGCTGCAACAAGACCTGCGCAGCTATCATCCCTATGGCTGGTACAGGGAAAACCCCTACCAGGCGGCTCGAGCCGAAAGCGGCGACGTCTGCGCCAGGGCGCAAATCCGCTACGAGGAGATAAAAAGCTCGCTGCAAATGGTCGAGCGGACCTTGAAGGAACTGCCGGAGGCAGAGGAGCAGGAGGGCGCTGCAGCCGCGCCGGATTTGTCTCTGCGGCCAAAACAGCTGGCGGTCTCCATGTGCGAGGCCTGGCGCGGCGAGCTGTGCTTGTGCGCCATGACCGACGAGCAGGGCCGCTTCGAGCAGTTCAAGATCGTCGACCCCTCGTTTCATAACTGGTTCGGGCTGAGCATGGCGCTGCGCGGCGAGCAAATCTCGAATTTCCCGCTCTGCAACAAGAGCTTTAATCTCTCCTACTGCGGTCATGATCTCTAAATTTTAGCTTTGGACACGAAGACACACGAAGTTACACTAAGGCGCAGGGCGTTGCTCAGCGTAGCCTGTGGTTTGCTCTCCCTTTTTCCTGGTTTAATTTAGACCGTGTCTAAAAAGGTCATAACGCCAAAAGGCCGTTAGTGGCGCCCCTACAGGGCGCCGGATTTGGGGGGGGGCTTTTACCCAGGGTGTCGCTCGGCCTGCGGCCTCGCTTACCCTGGGCTGTATTAGGTTGCCCCTTCGGGGCACCATGTGACAGATTCTCCAGGAAAAATTGAAAATTCAGCAAGAAATTTGCGTTTTTAATGCAATTTCATCGGATTTTTCTGTTTGTTGAGATAAAAACAGATTGTTCGAAATTTTGCAATTGCACTTTGCCTGCTTAATCAACCTTTCTTTTTGTGGTTTTTTGTGTTTTTTGTGGTTCAAAGGCTTTTTGGATACGGTTTAATTTATGCTAGACGTCATTAAATCTCGTTTGTTGCAAGGTTATCGCACCGGCAAGTTTCCGTATCAGGCGCCAAAGCTGCCGGCGCGTTTTCGCGGGCTGCCGCTGCTGGACAACGCGAAATGCAGTGCGGATTGCCGCGCCTGCGAGCAGATTTGTCCGGTAGGCGCGATTCAGAAGCGCGCGGAAGGTGGTATAGTACTGGACTGCGGCAAATGCATCTTTTGCGGCAAGTGCGAGACTGCCTGCGAAGCCGGCGTGATCAGGTTCAGCTCTAATCATGATCTGGCGGTTTTCGAGCGCGAGCGGCTTTTGCGTAGCGACAGCAGCTATAGCTACGAGCTGCAGCCTAGGGACCTGGTGCGCCGGCTCTGCGGGCGCTCGCTGAAGATAAGGCAGCTCTCCGCCGCTGGCTGCGGGGCCTGTGAGCTGGACTTTAATGTGCTTAATACTCTGGCCTGGGACATGGCAAGGCTGCATATACAAGTGGTGGCCTCGCCTAGGCATGCGGATTGCCTGCTGGTAACTGGACCGCTGAGCAAAAATATGCTGCTGGCCTTGAAAAAGACTTATCTGAGCATGCCGGAGCCGGCCTTCGTGATCGCCTGCGGCACCTGCCCGATCTCGGGGGGCATCTTTGCCGGCAGTGAAGCGGTCTGTGACGGCATAGAGGAGACGCTGAAGCCGGATATGTATCTGCCGGGCTGTCCGCCGCACCCGGCTAGTATACTGGAGGCACTTTTGCGCTTTATGGGCAGACAGACTCGTCCTGTTTTGGACACGAAGGGGGAGGACACTAAGCCACACTAAGGGGGAGGACACGAAGCCACACTAAGGGGGAGGACACGAAGGCGCACGAAGGCACACGAAGCCACACGAAGGCTTATGCGGCGCCTGCGGCGCCGCATAAGCCGGTTGCCTGTTTTTGGTTTTGTTGTATGGAAGGAGCCGATTAAGGTGCTAGTTTCGGGGGGGGATGAGGCACACGAAGGGGGAGGACACTAAGGTACACTAAGGGACAGTATATGGGTGTTTATTCTTTTCAGGATGAGGGTGAGCGCGGCAAGGTGCTGCCCGGCGTGAAACGCGTGGTGGTGAAGGTGGGTACACAGCTGCTGCGCGGTAATAAAAAGGCCGGAGCCGCGGAGCGTATCGCCGAGCTGGTAAAGGCGCTGCATGGGCTGAGACAGAGCGGGCTGGAAGTCATCCTGGTAAGCTCCGGCGCAG
>JAAZIY010000163.1 GCA_012800625.1 Lentisphaerota bacterium | reverse complement strand
GCCAGTTCTCCTTCCAGGATAAGCTGATGCCCCAGGTCGGCATAGTGGTGCAGGTTGTTTTCGTTGGCGGCCAGCTGTTTGCGGTAGTAGCCCACCAACTGGCTAGGCAGCTCCATGTGCAGGTTGCTTCTTTCCGGGGAACGCGAGCTTAAATAAAGACTGCGGCTGACCTCTTCGCGCTCCTTTAGACGCAAAACCACCTCGTATTGACCCGCGCTCAGGCCGGCCAGCTCCAAGGGGGTGCGCCCGCGATATTCATTGTTGAGAAAGAGTTCGGCGCCCTCTGGTTTGGAGCTGCAAAACAGCGTGTAGCTCCTGTCATCCAGAGCCTGAAGCTCCACCATGATGCTTTGTTCCCCGGCGCTCTGCGGGCGTTCCAGGGTCAGGGTGAGTTCTTTGCAGCCCGGGTAGCGCATGGCCAGCTGGCGGCTGCCTTCCAGGGGCAGAGCCAGGCGCAGCGGGGTATGTCCCAGAAGCTCGTCCTCGTCCCAGAGACCCGCCCCGGGAGGCTCGCTGCTGATGGAGATATGCGCTTGCTTGCCGCAGGAGCAGAGCAAAGCCGGCAGCAGAGCAAGGCATACAGACGCATAAAGTGTAGTGCGCAGGTATTGAAGAAGTTTTTTCATCTCGTTGTAATGCGGTTGAACTGTTAGACTAGGTTTTTTGGGCATTAGCCATAAAGCAGAGCATAGGCCGGGAGCAGTACGGCGCGTAGGCGTATTGAGGGGCGCCTATTCGTCATAGGGTGTTAAGGGGGGCGACTTGCTTTTGTGCAGCAGGTCGGCGCGGCTTTCGCTTTGTTCGCCGGAGACACGCAGCTGGGCGATCATGATCTCGGTCTTCCAGGTCCAGATGCCGAAATACCGCCCCTTGAGCGGCTCCGGGTCGTTAAACTCTGCCGCCAGGTTGCCGTCGACCCAGAAGCTCAGGCGGCTGCCCTCCTTACGGATTTTCATATGGAACCACTGCCGGTGTATGGCGCTGCTGCGCGTCACCTTGATATCCCGATTTTCCTTGACTATGCTGTTGCGGCGCACAATTTGACTGCCGCGGTTGTCCCAGCCGCCAAAGATAAAGCTGTAGCCGGAGTTGATGTTTTTGCCGTCGGCGCAGAGCACCAGGGCGTAATCGCCGGCATACTCATATTTTTTGCCACGGTCGGTATCCATTTTTGGTCCGACAAAGAAGTCAATGCTCAGGTTTTCTCCCTGTGGGAACTTATTCCAGAGACAGGCTGCGCCGTCCAGGTTTTGTCCCGAGAAGAAAGACCATCGCGGGTCGCATTGCCAACGGTTGGTCACTTCCCAGTTGCCAGCAGCGGCCAGCCAGTCGCAGGGCGCTGCTTGGAAGGAATAGGACTTTACCCCTGCACCCAGGAGCGTGACGGCATTAGCCCAGGCCTCGCTGTCGCCCGTCCCGGCCCGGCCCAGCAGGCATAGTCCTTTGAGCTCTTCGGGCAGCGGCAGGTTCCACAGCGGTTTGCCGTTGAGGCGCGCCAGCAGGCGGTCGGCGCTTTTTTGCAAGGCGATGCTTTCTGGCGGCTCATCCAGCGCCAGCGCAAGTTTTTCCTGCCCTGGCAAGCTTAGCTCGATACGGTTTTGGCTTTTCTCATAGCGTAGTTCCAGCTGGTATTTCAGGCTTGAATTTGCCATTAGCAGTGCCCAGGCTGGCTGTTCACTGTTGTTTGTCAAAGTCTGCAGATTCATGCTTGCCTGGAAGTCCTGCCACAGGTCGCTTTGCTGCCAGTAGTTTTCACCTTGTTTGCGCCATTCCAGGACGGGGTTGTTCCAGCTGCGCATACTTACCTCGTGAGTGAACATGGCCACCTTATCCAACACGGGTTTCAAGGCTGGCGCCGGCGCCAGGCGCAATGCGGGCCAATCCGGGTTAGGCGCTGTGTTCCCGCTTTGTCTAAGCAGGGCGTATCCGGCCTCTTGTTCCGGCAGCTGCCCGATGAAGACCAGGGTTTTGCCTTCGCACATGGCTTTGGCTTCATTACCCTGGGTGACAAAATCGATTTGCACGGTCTCCGTCTTGCTTGGCAGCGGCAGCTCCCCCTGCGCCAGCACGCTGTCCTTGCCCAGTTTGCGCAGTATGATCTCGCCTTGCAGGCTGTTTTTTTCGACATTTTGCCGCAGTTTCAGCAGCAATTCCCGGTAGGTTTTATGCTGCAAGGCCAGTTCCCAGGTTCTATCCCGCAGTTGTGCGGCACTGAACTGCAACTGCAGCTCGGCCTCGACCAGCTCGGGCTGATTCAGAGTCAGACTGTGCAGTGCGGCATCCGGTTTGGTCAGCGTGGCTTTGGCGAACAAAAGACTGTTTTCATTTTGCAGCTCGGCCTGATTCAGTTGCAGCCGCTGAGTGGGCTGGACTAGCACATCATCAAAGACGACGCCTTCGGTGCCGGAGCTAAGCAGCGAGAGTCTGCCGCCAAGCAGAGGGGCCAGGTCCATATGGCTGAAGACGCTGCGCTGGTCGATAAAGGCCTCCAGTTTGCCTTCGTTGTTGCTGATGGCCAGCTCTATCCATTGGCCGCTGGGGTTTGGCACAGTGCTCTCGGCCAGCAGGCGCTCGCCATCTTTGCCCTGCTTGTAGAGGCGCAGCTGCGCATCTTCGGCATCCGCACTTTCAATTTCAAAGACCAGGCGATAGGAGTTTTGCAGCTCATCGCTGCAGATACGCAGTCCGAAGCTTTGCGCCTGCAGAGCTTGCATGGCGCAGCTGACTTGGTAGTTGCGCCAGAACCAGTAGCCGCAGCTGGCCTCGGCGTTTTCGCCTTTGCCGATAAAAGAGAAGGGGTTGGCGCTACGCACCGGGGTTTGCAGTTCGTGCAGCGACCATTCTCCGGCCAGCACTTGCCATTCGCCCAAGGCCCCTTCGGCATGCATAAAATCGTCGGCAAAATAAAGAGCGCCGATTTTCTGATAGGCCAGCCTAGGCGGCTCTTCATGGCCGGGCGAGCTTTGCCATTTCAGGCTGCGCCAGTTTTGCATTTTCAGGGCGCTTCCCAGCAGCAAGACCCCGTCCTGGTATACGGCTAGGCTGGCTGGGGTTTTGACTATGGCGAACTGTGTGCCGGCCTCGGGTGTCTGCGGCCAGGGCGCTTCCTTGAGCAGTTTATAGCCTTGTTCTCCAAGTTGTTCATAGAGCCGCAGGGCATGCCCTTCCCAGACCAGCTCTACTTTCTGTATCTGCCCCAGCAGTACCAGTCCCAATGGGCCGCTATGCTCGATAGTTTGCTTCAGAGCAAAGCGCAGCGCGAAGCTGTCACTCAGGTTTTGCTGCATTTTGTTGGTGAGCAATTGCGGCGGAGCGGAGTCGAAGTGCGGGGCGGCAGCGGCCAGCCGCCGCCACCGGTCCGGATTTTGGCGCAGCCAATATGCCAGGAGCAAAACTGCAAGGATAGCGCATAAGGCCAAGGCTGCAGCTATGCCACGCATATAAAATGGGCGCTGAGGCCTTTGAGGGGGCGTTGCGGCACTGATGTCGGGCTGTCTGTCCGTGCTCTGAGCGGCGGTTTCGACCGGGTTTTTCCGGCTGGCTGCGGCCAGCAATTGCCCCAGTTCGAGTAGGCTGCCGGCCTTTTGCAGAGCCTCGACATCGCTTTGCAGCTCGGTCTGCGGCAGTATTTGCAGAGCGAGTTTTTTCAGCGCCAGCAAGTCCTCGTCTTCAGCGGGGTTTTGCAAAGCGTCCATGTCCAGGCCTTGGCGCAGTTGTACAAGTTGACTGGCCAGCAGGAAGTCACTGGCCTGAGCCTCGCCTTGCGCATTGAGCCACAGCGTGTGCTCAGAGATGGCTCCGTGGCTCAGCCCTTGCTGCTGTGCCTCGGCCAGGCACTGGCAGAACTGAGGCAGGCTGACGCGGTAAAGTTCGTTTTTAGCCTGAACATCGCTGTCGGCAAGCAGAGTGGCAAAGGAGACCGGGTCGGAAAACTCGTAGACCAGCACTGAGTCGCCAGTACTTAGCCCGCTGGCGGCACTGAGCGCGGCGTCTATTTCCCAGACTTCGTGGACAAAGGCCGGCAGCCCCCAGCAGTTCAGCAGCGCACGCTCCAGCCTGCCGGCCAGCCCGCTCATGTTTTGGCGCAGGAGGCGCAAGGCCTGGTCGGCAAAGGCGGGCGGCAGGCTCTCCAGCAGCACCGTCTCGCCGCTGACCTGGTCCAGCGCGCTGAAACGCCGCAGCACACAGTCGGGGGCCAGCTCCAGGGGCAATAACTCCGCAGAAAGCTGATATCGGTCCAGGCTGCCGCTAATATTGCGGGGAAAGAGAGATTCAGACATATGTAAAATCAGACAGGGCTAGGGTTATTTGAATTCGGGCAAGCCGGACTCTTTTTGCCAGAGCTTGCTTTCATCGGCAGTGATCTTGCCTTCCTGCAGCTTAAGCTCTTCGGCGCCGGGCTGCGTATGCGGCTTGATGGTGCCGGACTTGAACAAGGCGATCTTGGCGCAGGCCGGACCGGCTATTT
>JAAZIY010000162.1 GCA_012800625.1 Lentisphaerota bacterium | reverse complement strand
TACAAGTATTGTAAGGGCTATGTCTGGCATTGCAGCGCTGCAGCTCGCCGTTGATATAGGTTGAGAACTCGAAGGGGGTCCATTTGCAGCCCACCACGTAGTAGTCATCCAGGCTACCCTCTCCCGGCAGTTCAAACTGATATCCGTAGCTGCGCCGGTTTGGGCCGTAGGCGACGTGTAGATTGCTGGCCAGGGCCTTTTGATTTCCTCTCCTCGTGGTATAGTCTTCGAAAATATCCAATTCGTAGCCGCCGCCCACGCTCATGTTTCTGCCCTCGTCATTCATCCAAAAAGCAGCCCACCAGCCCGGCTTCTTGGTAAAGCGCACCCGGGCCTCATAGTATCCATAGCCGAAGCGTTTTCGCGTTGACAGCAGCACGGTTTTCCCGGTGTATTCGCGTTTTGCCCCCGGGGTATGCTTGAAGTCGCAGCGTATCACCAACTTGCCGTCGCGGAGGCTGGCCATTTCCCGGTTATACTCCTTTTCACGCCAGGGCGACTCCATCCAGGTGTTTTCCCAGTCCACCTTCTCGCCGTCAAACTCGTCCTGCCAGACCAGTTTCCAGCCGGCCTTCACCGGGTCGAAGCTGGGGTCCTGGGCAATCTTGAAAGGCACGGTGCTGCTTTTCACCTCTCGTTTTGCCAGACCGACAAAATAGTTTTTCACTGTGGCCTGCAGCCCCAGCAAATGCAGCTCGGTGCGGAAGTCCTGCAGTGCGGAAAAATCCCCTCGTGCATGGAAGGCGCGCAGCTTGCTGTCTTGCAGACTGGTGATATTGACATGGAACTCATTATGGCTGACTGCGGCAAGCATATCCACCGGCAATGCGGCGATGGGGAAACTCATTTTTTTCAATGTCAGCCCATTTTGTTTGATGCTGGCCTGCAGCTCGCCCTTGCCAGCTTGACTTTCGATGTCAAGCGCGAGATTTTCGCCCAGGATAAAACGCATGGTCCCCTGCTTTTCCAGTTTGCGTAGTCGCAAGCCGGTTGCAAAGAAGCCCGCTCCGCTGCGCGGCGGCAGGTTCCAGCTCTGCTGCTCAAAGCCGATTGTGCTGCCTGGAGCATATAATCCGTAGCTTTCAATAGTCTCGATGCCGTCGGTAAGTATATCCTCCACGATTTTGGGATTGCCCCTGCGCTCTTTTATCTGGCTGTAGTCATCCGTCAAATAGATTTCCTGCACACTAAGCTGCGCAACCAGCTCGCGCAGCTCCTTGGCGCCCCCATAGATATCACTGGAAAGGCGCTGGAACCGGAAAGAAACTGCACCGCAAACAGATTCCGCCCTTTTTGCAGTTTGGCAGTGGCGGTCTGGTTGCTGAAATGCGGCGGATAATCCGTGTTGCCGCTTTGCAGAGTGTTGATGTACGACACTCCGTTGACGAAAAACTGCAAAAAATAGTCCGCTCCGGCTCCTACGCTGTACTCGCAGTCATATGGCGCCTCGATTTCAGCATACAGCCAGGCGCAATTGTAAGTCTGCGCTTTGGCAAAATACGGGGCGAAATTGAAGCTGCCCCTGTCCAGGGTTGCAGTCATTGGAGTTTTGCCCCCCAGGCTTGCCGGGATTTCATGCAATGGCGCCTTCAGGTTACGGTCTACATCGGCGAAAACCTGCCAGTGTTGCGGAAAAACCAGGTCGCCGGTGTAAATTCCCGGTATGAGCTGTACGCTAAAGTCCTTGATATAGAGCTCGCTGTCTTTAGGGCCTATGACTGTCAGGCGGAATTTTTCAGTGGGCCCGTTTTTCACATTTGCTATATTTAGCAAACAGTCTATCACCCGCCATTCCGCCTCCAGGGCAAAACTGCTCGTAGTCGGGTCCACCCCAAGCCATGTTTGCTCGGCGCTGTAATATTGCAGTTGGAAGGCCGCCTGTCCCTTACCTTTGACTTTGGCTTTGACCTGCAGCAAGTCTCCGCTACTACCCTCATGCAGCGTAATTCTGCGCCAGCCGTAGCCCTTCTCGGCCTGTACATCAAAGATATGCAAGGCCTCTTCGACAAACTCATGCTTGGCAAAAGGCTTATAGCCTTCCCAAGCGTTGCGCGACCAGTCCTTAGCAACATCAGCACACAAGAAAACTGGCAAACATAAAAACGCGAATAAAAGACTGCGCATAAGGACTCCTTTTCAACTGCCGGGATACAGCGCCCCATGTGGGCACTGTAAAAATCTCGGCGCCTGATTTTAGCAAGCTCTGGCAGCGGAAACTAATTGGCCGCCTTGGCATAGAAGAGCCTGAAGTCGCCTTTGGGCACCTGGAAGCGCAGCTTTCGTGCCGGGCTGAGCGACTCGCCGCTGCGCAGGTCCTTCAGCTCATGCAGGGCGTCCCAGGGGAACTCGTATTCGCATTCCTCCGCGGCATTGAGATAGTTGCCCACCAGCAGCAGCAACTCCGGCCCTTTCTGCATGCCGGAGTAAAACAGCTCCTGGTTCGAGCCTTTCTGTTCAAGCAGGGTTGCGTCCAGGATCAGGTCTTCGTATGGCCGCAGCATGGCCAGCGCGCTGGCCTGATAGTAGAAATCAAAGGGGCTGTCAGTGAAATTGTCGAATTTATAGTATGTGATTCCTCCGGCTCCGTTAAGCAGGGTCTCGAGCACCATCTGCTCGATTTTGTGCGGCGGCATCTCGCCGTAAGTTCCGGCCGTGAGCCAGGGAATGAGGTCTTTGTTGCCCAGTGCCTTGTGATTTGCGCGAATGGTATCGTGCACCAGCTCGGAACGCCCGGCCACGTAGCGGCTGGGCATGGAATAGCGGATGTAGCGCGGATAGGTGCGCTGAAACAAGCCAGGAAAGCGCAGCGGGCCATAGGCGTAGTCACCAATAATAGGAGGCTTGATGCCTGCTTTTTCCGCCCCTCGTCTTACCGCCTGGTCCAAGTCGATGCGCTGCTCGGCCAGGCAGTCCAGGACAAACTCGTCCAGGCTTTTGCCGCTGGCCTCGCAGCCAGCCAGGCAGCGCTGGCAGCGTGCGGCATACTGATTGATACCCCAGAAGCATTCTATGTCGTAGAAGATATAGTCAGGGCGTCCGATTTCCACGCAGCGCGCCACGCGTTCCATTTCGGTCTGATAGTACTGCCCTCTGTAGCTGGGGCAGGGGCGGCGGTCGGTTCGCTTGGGTATGCAGAAGATCTCCTCGGCTCTTTTACTGCGCGACATCATGACGTGAAAGGCCGAATCGTTCATAATGACGGCGTAGCCGTGTTTTTTTGCCTCGGCAACGAAGTCCTGCTCGGCCTGGTGGTCTTTGTCATTCCAGTAGCGAGGGAAGGTAGACACGCAGTTAAAGCCCAGCCTGTGCCATTGATTGAAAAAGTCTGGCCAGCCTCGGGCATTACCTTCGCTCATCCAGGACAAGCTGATATGCAGTTTTTCAAAGCGGGGTATTTCGGGCAGGGTCTTGCTGCGCAGCGGCAGTGTGAAGCGGTGCTGGTCCACCTCGTTGCAGCGCGCCATGCTGTAGGCCGGCAAG
>JAAZIY010000019.1 GCA_012800625.1 Lentisphaerota bacterium | reverse complement strand
TGTCCAAATTCCTGCCAGGCCAGCTTTTTGGACGGGGTCTAATTATTGCCACCTGACCGAGAAAGCCCTTAAAGCCTCATATTGTCCAAAAAAACAGCTACACTGGTTTTTTTTTTGATTATTTGGTTGTAAAAGCATGATTGTGAAGTAAAGTAGGGGCTAGACGGTGTTGCTCCCAGGTTTGTAAGCCTTATAGTAGTCTATGGAGGTTATGATGAAACAACTTTTTTTGTTGGCTTTAAGCGTATTTCTTTTTTCCGGCCTTGGCCTGCGCGCCCAGGCTCTGCGCTCGAACACTGAACTGGCCAAGCTGGACCTGGCTCAACTGCAGGCTTATCTGGCCGAGTTGGACGAGGCCGATTTCAACCAAGCCATCGCCAGTGCTGTGGCCAGCAACGAGCCGCGCTTCATTAAATTTATGCTGATTGCCGCACAGAACATCTTGAATGCCAAGCCGGCTGCCGAGCGTCAGAAGGCGGTGCAAAGCCTGGTCGCGGCGGTGCCACTGCTCAACGGAATGCTGCTTAGCAACGGCAAAACGCAGCTGGTCTTGCAGCCGGGCAAAATGAAGTCAGGCCGTATAGGCGCAGAGCTGCAAACCGCCAGCAAAGCCGCCAGACAAAAGTGATACGCCAAAGGCATAATCCAACAAACAATAAAACAATTATGCCGGCGCTTCACAGTGCTTTCCGGCGAAACAGGGAGTGGCTTACGTGAAAAAACCAGGAAGCTTGTTATTTCGTGCTGTAATTGCGATGAGTCTGTTTGCCTTTGTCCCAGGCAAGCTGTTTGCAGCATCCTCCACCTTGCAAGACTACTTTTTTGAAAGTGCCAAGATACTGCCGGACAATTTTGCCATCGGACTGTCCGAGACCGTCAAATTCAACGACAACATCAACAAGGGCACGCGCTCCAAGTCCCACAGTGCCTGGGAATTCAACAGTGACGTCAATATCGATGTCTACAAGACCCTGAGCAATATGACCTACGGCATAGGCGGCTCGCTGGGCTGGAACCACTATCACAATGGCAATCGCAGTGCCGAGCCGGACATAGACCTAAGCCCCTACTTCAACTTCGACCAGGCCCTGGGCAACCTGATGCTGGGCGGCGGAGTGACTTACAAGGATGAGAGCCTGAGCAGCTCTGACCGGCGCTACGCCAAGTACTTCGACACTTTTTTGCAGGCAGCCTACGACTTGAACGCGCATGAGCGCTACGGCATGCTCATCTCCGGCGACTATAACTACCGTTATTACAAGGGTAGCGAGTTCCACGACAAGAACTACGCCAAGTACGGCTTGAGCCTGGCACCCTACTATGTGCTATCGCCCAAAACCAAGGCCGGCCTGCGCCTGGGTTATGAGCAAACCGATTACCGCAACCGCCGTCTGCATGATGATCTCGAGGAGATTTACCTCAATCTATTTGTCAACTACCAGGTTTCCCTCAAGCTTAACATGACTGCTGAGGCCGGTGGCACGCGCAGCCGTTATAAAAGCGGCAGCTCACGCGGCAGCAACGGTGATGACAAGATCAGCGCCAACTACCGCCTGGGCATGAACTACAATCTACTCAGCAACCTTATTTTTCACCTCTCGCTCTTGCACAAGCCGGAGGACAGCTTCGAACTGGAGGCCCGCGGCCTTAGTCAGACCAATGAATCGTACCTGGGCATGACGTGGATAATGAATCCTAAGCTGCGCCTGCATCAGCAACTCGGCTTTATCTTTAAAGACGAGCGCAATAGTAGCTGGGATCACAAGCAGTTTGAATACGACCTCAACCTGAGCTACGCATTACGTGAAAGACTGCACCTGAATGCCGGATACACCTATACGACGACGCATTTCAAGTATGAGGACGACAGCAACTACAAGAGTAACGAAGTGTCGCTGGGTGTCAGCTGGCAGTTCTAAGCAGAGATAGACCTGAAAGCGGACGCAAGTTTGCGGCTATATGAGTCTGCGAGAAGCGCAAGCGTATTTTCGCAGGCTCTTTTACTTCATGACTAGGGCGCCAAGAAATGCTCCCTAGCCGCAATGTCTCTTTTAGACAAAAACGACTTGCTGTGCCTTAGTGTGGCTTGGTGTCCAAAAACCTGCCAGCCCCCCCTTTTTTGGACGAAGTCTGTACTGGTGCCCAAAAACGATTCATTACTATTCAAGTATCGGGAATTTTTGTGAAAAGATATCTATTGTCATTTTGTTTGCTTTTTATTGCCTTGTTTGCCCCTGCCCAGGAGGCCTATGAAGTGGCTACCCTGCGCCCTGGGGACGTTTTGCAAGTAAACGTGTTTCGGGTTGACGAGCTTAATATCACTGTGCGAGTCGAGGAGGACGGCTGCTTCAGCTTTCCGCACTGCGGCCTAATCGAAGCAGCGGGGCGCAGCACGCGAGACATAGCCAAACAAATAAGCGAATGCATTAGCTCGCAGGTGAGCAATCCGCATGTTGACGTATTTGTCTCCAGCTGGGCGCCACGCACCGTGTATATACTGGGCGAAGTGAACAACTCCGGCATGTCCCTCGAGCTGCCCAACTATAGCCAGATGACTGCATTGCAGGCCATCAGCGCAGCAGGCGGCTTTAGCGAAAGCGCCGACCTGACCAATGTGGCCGTGCTGCGACGCAACCAGGCAAGCAAAACACTGACCAGAATGCCCATAGACGTCTCCGCCCTGGCCTCACAGAAAAGCGGCGGAGACGAGTTTGTGCTCCAACCCGAGGACACGCTGATCGTGCCCAAGGCCCCACCGGTCTACGTCTCCGGACTGGTAGGCAGCCCTGGAGTGTACTACATTGACACGCAGCGCCCGCCCCTGTGCTCTGAACTTTTGGTGCGTGCCGGCAGCCTGGCCCTGGGTGCCGACGCCGAGCAGATACAGATACTGCGCGCCAATGCCGCGGGCAGCCGCGAGACCATCAGCGTCTCCCTGACTGAGATCATTGACAGCAATTACCAGAACGACGTAAAGATACAGCCTGGCGACTATGTGGTGGTGCGCAATGCCGAGCAGATATTCGTACTCGGGCAGGTCAATACGCCCGGGCCTTTGACTCTGCCGCTAAACCTGAAGGTGACCGTCAGCCGCGCTATCTTCATGGCGGGAGGATTCACCGGCATCGCCAAGGAAAAAGAAGTCTTGCTCATACGCGGCCTGGAAATAATCCGGCTGAATCTGGCGAAAATGTATAAAAGCCCGAAAAAACTGGCCGATGACCTCGAACTGCAAAAAGGGGATATTATCTTCGTACAGGAGTCCTTCTGGTAAACCGGAAGAGGACACGAATAGACACGATGGCACACTAAAGATGTCCTTGTGGCCAAAGTTGCTTAGAATATAGCCAATATCCGTAACTGAAGACTGACACTAAAGACTGAACATGGAAAATCCGCCCAACACTGGCAATTTAACTGGCATACCCGGTTCTGAAAGCGAGCAGGACAATATATTGCACTTGGTTTTCGACGCCTACTCGACTTATGTGCGGCCCTATCTCTGGCTGGACCTCCTGGCCATAGTGCTGTTTTTGATAGGCGGGGTGATTTATCTGAAAACCACGGTGCCCTTGTTCAGCTCAAAGGCGCAGCTACACGTCAATAGCCAGGACTTGAAGGTGACTGACATACGAGGGGTGATGGACCCCAACTACCAGTCCGGCGAGACCTTTATCAACACGCAGATGCTCCTGATGAAGAGCAGCGAGATATTGAAGAAGGCCAATCAGCTCAGCGGCGTCAAGGAAAGCTACCGCGGCCCCATAGTGAAGCGCGTGCCTGGCACCATGCTGGTGGACCTGGCCGTCGAGTCGGCCAACCCGGATGTGGCCGCCAAAATGGCCAATTCCATCGCCGAGGTCTATCTCGATTCGGTGCGCAGCCGCAAAGTCGAGATCACCTACACCGGCATGAACCTGCTGCGAGATCAGATGGAAGAGCTGCGCAAGTCGCGCGAGCTAGCCATGAACGACATGCTCAAGTTCAAGGAGGAACACCAGATATTCAACTTCAGCGAAAACTATGCTGCCATCGTCAGCCAGATCAACTCGCTCAATAACATCGCCAACGAGGCGCGGCTTGACGAGACCGAGCTGGCCAGCACGCTCGATTCCATACGTGAAAACCGGGCCAATGCCGTGCGTCTAATGCCCTATCTGATCCCGCTGGGCAGCGATGCCGGCGGCAGTCTAGGCTCGCTGAAGATGCTCTACTTCACCCATGAGACCACTCTGCCCGCCCTGCTCTCGCAGTACAACGAGGCGCACACCGCGGTGAAAACGCACCGCGAAGTAAGCCAGATGCTGAAGGAGGCGCAGGAGGCCGAGGTAGACACCAGCATAGACGGACTAGAGCTGCGCTACAAGCGCTCCAAAAAAAGACGCGAGCTGCTCGATGAGCAAATCGCCGTTCTGCGCGCTCAGCTCACTGAGTTAGACAAGATATCGGCGGACTACCGTATGCACGAAACCGCCTTAACCTCGCTAGACAACACCTACAGCATGCTGGTCAACCGCATCAACGAGATCAAGATATCCAATGCCGCCACCAGCGTTGACACCTCTTCTATCTTCCTGGTCTCGCCGGCCTTCCGTGCCGAAGCCGCATTTTTCCCCGACCCTTTCAAAGTTTTCAAGCTGGCTTTGCTGCTTGGTGTGGCCGCCGCCGCGGCGCTATCTTACATTCTCGGCTCAGTTAACAACAAGATCAGCAGCGTTGAAGAGGTGAATGCCATCTTCAACCACAAGCTGCCCTTTTTTGGCCATGTGCCTCTGTTTGAGCAAGACGAGCTGGAGCTGTTGAAGAGCCAGGGTGACGCCATGATAGACGAGGTTTTCCGCAATATCCGCACCAGCCTCAATCTTTCCATGCTCACCAAGGGCAGCAAAACCCTGGCCATCAGCAGCCCTCTGCCCAAGGACGGCAAGACCTTTATTGCGCTTAACCTGGCGCGCAGCTTTGCGCGCGACAAGAAAAAGGTGCTGCTTATGGGCCTGGACCTGCGCAAGCCACGCCTGGACAAGCTAATGGAGCCGTATCTGGATCAAGGGCGCAAGCACAGGGGTATCAGCAATGTCCTGGTGGGCGACTGCAAGCTCTCCGACGTGGTGCTGAGACTAGAACAGTTCAACTTGGACTTGGCACTGTCCGGCCCGGTGCCGCCAAATCCCAACGAGCTTTTGAGCAGCGGCGGCCTGCAGGAAATACTGGCCGAGGCCACGGCGCAGTACGATCTGGTCATCATTGATACTGCCCCCATCCTGGCGGTGTCAGATACCTTGATCATTGCCAGCCTGGCAGTGCCGGTGGTCTTGACTACGCGCCTGTTCAAAGTTACTAGACCGGCGCTGCGCAGCCTGCGTGACCGCCTCAGCCAAGTCAATATCAACCTGGCCGGCCTTATCGCCAACAACGTGAATGTGCCCAAAAACGCCTACAAGTACTATTCGGATAAGTACGGCTATGGCTACGGATATGGATATGGCTACGGATACGGCTCTAGCGAAAATAACAAAGCCAAGAATAAGTAATTCCGCTCCCTTTTTAGTGTGTCTTAGTGTGCCTTCGTGTCCCTTCGTGCCCTCCCCCTTCGTGTACCTTAGTGGTTTAAATGTCAGCTGATCAGCCAGTCCAGCAAACGAAACGGGTTTCCCAGCACTCTTCCCGGCGGCGCTCGAGACGCGGTTTTGCCGCCTTCTGGCGGCATTTTTGGGCGCCCAAACTGGAGTTTATGCATATTCAAGGCGGCAGCCTGCCCTTATACGCCATTTTAAGCCTGCTGTTTTTGTCCACCTTATTTTATGACGGCGGCACACTCTGGTGGCTTACAGCAGTCCTGAGTA
>JAAZIY010000161.1 GCA_012800625.1 Lentisphaerota bacterium | reverse complement strand
GTCCTGACCATATTCAAACTCGCAAAGCTTGATGCTGGTCGCGCCAATGTCAATCGCTAGAATTCTTTCGTTCTTTGCCATAGCTTATTCCGTTGCCAAGCCTACACAATTTTGCCGCGCAAGGCTGTCCATTCCGCCAACATTATTGACCAGGGACCTCATACAAGTAATAGTCATAGTCCAAATCCGCAAAAGGGGTCTTGCTCTTCAACAGAAGCGCATTGGACACCTTCATGGCGTTGCCCACTTTCTGAAACCAGTCGCGCGGGATGCCGGTGGCGGTATTCACGATAGGGTTGCGGTGCAAAGGAGAACCGTTCACCCGTAGCTCCACATACACGCTGAGCTTGCTCATGTCAGGCCGGTTGCTGTCCATGTGGCGGCGGAAAAAATTCGGGGTGATGAAAAGAACGAGGTTGTTCTTCTCCCCGCCGCGCAAATCCATGTAGCGGAAGGTCTCCTCCAGCTTCACACCGCCGCCGCCGCGGGGCATGGCCAACACCAGGCAATAAACCTCGAGTTCATCAAGCCACTCGTCTTTGCGATTGTCAAGCTCAAACTCAAGATTGATCACACCCCAGTAACCCAAACCGCCCACACCGCGTTTGGAATCCTTGAACTCCGGCGCACGACGACTCTCAAGCTTGAGCTTCAAACCGGAGCCGGACTCCTTGACCGAAAAACGAGGCCGGCGCTGAGCCTGGCTCAAATTTGATACAAAAAGCAACAAAAGAAAAAGATGAGCGGCGACAGAGCATTTCAAATTAGACATGAAAAAACGACTCCATTACTAGTGTGCCTCATGAAGGATTAAATGACTCTTTTTTACCATATAAGCCTAATGTGCTTTATTCAAGAGCAAACCTGCACTTTTCACGACTTTTTTTCAAATCCGCGTCATCACGGGCTGCTCCAGGACAGCAAAACACAGCAAAACACAGCAAGAAGCCGCCCCGCCACTCCATGCATCCTACCCCTCTCAAAAAAAAACCGTTGCGTAGTCGCAACGGTTTTTCCCATTACCCTGTTTTCAGGCCTTCTTTTTGCCGCAGCCTTTGCGTGTGGCGCTTTTGGCCTTCGGCTTGGCGGCAGCCTTGCCATCGCCCATGTACTCGTCGTAGGCCGCTTTGCTGCAAAACACCGTCAGAACACGTCCGTCCTCGGTTTTTCCCTTAAAGGCGTATCCGCCTTTCTCGAACTGCACCGCCTCAAGGATCTCGGTCTCAACACGCTCTTTGTTTTTGACGTCGTAGAACTTTGCTTTCATGCCTCTGGTCCTTCCAATTGTTGTTAATCTCAATCCTATTACTGGATGCACTCACACCCGAATGGACAGCTGCGCCGCCGCAAGCTCCGGCTACATGTGTAATTTATAACCTAACTATAGACATTTGCAAATCGTTTTACATAAAAAACATCACTTTTATCGCTTTTTTTGAGAAAAAAAGCCTTTTTCACTCTTTTTGCCCAAAAAATCTCTCTGCCGGCGCAGCCTGCAAAGCGCCAGAAAAATCCTTAGTGTGGCTTAGTGTCCTCCCCCGAGCCGTCGGCATATCACCCGGTTTCTCTCCAGGATTTCCTCTTCACCGGGTATCTCTCCGTGCAGCATAAGTATTTTGCCGTCGCAGATAGTGGTATCCACCACCCGGCTGTCAGCTGAGTAGACCAGGTTGGCTCTCAGGTTATAGTCACCCAGCATACTAGGCTCCTGCAGGCGCAGCAGCACCGCGTCTGCCAGCTTGCCCACGGCGATCTCCCCCGCGTCTATGTCGAAACACTGGCAGGCGGCCTGAGTAGCCGCCCGAAAAACCTCTTCGGCTTTTCCGGCCTCCGGGTTCCCGCTCTGCACCTTGGCCGACAATGCCGCGAATTTCATCTCATCGAGCATGGACAGATTGTTGTTCGAGGCGCAGCCATCGGTGCCTATGCCGATGCGGCAGCCGGCCTGCAGCGCATCCTGAAAGCGAAACAGCCCGCTGCACAGCTTCATATTCGACACCGGGTTGTGCGCTATCGTACTGCCGCTGTCGCTAATCAACCCTATGTCCTCGTCACTTAGATGCGTGCAGTGCGCCAGCACGGTTTTAGGGCCAAGCAGGCCCAGGCCATGCAGGTATGCGATCGGGCTTTTGCCATGCTCGGCCTGACACTGCCGCACTTCGCGCAAGGTTTCGGCGGCATGTATATGCAGCACCGCGTCCTCCGCCCTCGCCTTCTCGCCTATCTCCAGCAGCGTCTTCTCATTCACCGTGTAGATGGCATGCGGCGCATGCGTCAAACTGATGCGTGCGGAGCGGTTTTGGGCCTGCTCGCGCAGCTCCTCGTTGGCCTGCCGGTTACTCTCCAGCACGCCGCCGCCTGGCACGCAGATATACATAAACCCGATGGCGGCACGCAGGCCCATCTCTTCGACCGCCCTCAGAGTCGCGCCCTGATGCCAATACATATCATTCACAAAGACGCTGCCGCTGCGTATCATCTCCAGCAGGGCCAGCCTAGTGCCCCAGTACACGTCATCCTGCGACAATTTAGCCTCTGCCGGCCAGATATGCTTTTCCAGCCACTCGAAGAGCTCCAAGTCATCGGCATAGCCGCGCAGCAGTGTCATCGCCAGATGCGAATGCATATTCTGAAATGGCGGCACTATGGCCAGCTTGCCGCCGCACTCGATGCGCTGTGCATCCGGTGCCGCTATATGCTCGGCGATACGGCTAAAACGCCGCCCCTCGATCAGCACATCGCAGACTTTGCCCTCCAGCCGCACTTCCTTCAGCAAGATACCACTCATAAAAAACTCTCAATAGCAGCCATTCTGCTCTTACTGCCTTTTGCCCTCGACCACGATCACCGCCTCGCCTTTCACCTTGCCCTCCTTGAACTCGGCGGCCAGCTCGGCAAGCGAGCCGCGCCGCACGCGTTCAAACTGCTTGGTCAGTTCGAGGCAGACCGCCGCCCGGCGCGCGCCAAAAACCTGCAGGCATTCAGCCAGCAGTTTGCCGATACGATAAGGCGACTCAAAAAAAATCAAGGTATGCGGCGACTCGCTCTCCATCTCCAAGAATTGCCGTCTGGCGCCGGTTTTCCGCGGTGCAAAGCCCTTGAAGGTATAGCTGGAGGGCGGCAGTCCCGAGCTGATGAGTGCCAGCGGTATGGCGCTGGCTCCGGGTATCACCTGCACTTCGTGACCGGCCTGCAACACCGCCTGCACCAGGGGATACCCCGGGTCGCTAAGCAGCGGATATCCGGCGTCGCTGCACAGGCCCACTTGCAGACCCTCATCGAGTTTGGCCAGCAAGCCGGCGGCCACTTCGCGCTCATTATGCTCATGACTGGCCACTAGCCTGGCCTTGCGCGGAATCTCAGCCAAAGCAAACAAGCGCCCGGTATGCCGCGTATCCTCGCAGGCCAGCAAATCCAATCCCGCCAGGCACTCGCGAGCACGAGCACTCAAATCCCCCAAATTCCCTATCGGGGTCGCTATAACATACAAAATCCCCATAAATCATCAAACCACAGCCCTGAGCAAAAACAAGCCCCTTAGTGTGCCTTAGTGTGTCTTAGTGTGTCTTAGT
>JAAZIY010000160.1 GCA_012800625.1 Lentisphaerota bacterium | reverse complement strand
CTGGTGCCCTTTGGCAAGAGCGCGGCGCGCAGTCTGCAGCGCTATCTGGAGCGGGGCAGGCCGCTTCTGGACCCGGAGGGCCTGGGCCTCGAGCTTTTTTTGTCGAAAAGCGGCAAGGCGCTGACCCGTGCCCGCGTCTGGGCCTTGGTGAAGGAGGCGGCGCTGCGGGCCGGGCTGAGCAAGAATATCTATCCGCATATGCTGCGGCATTCTTTTGCCACGCATCTTTTGGCCAACGGCGCGGATTTGCGCGTTATCCAGGAAATGCTGGGCCATGCCGATATAGGCACCACCCAGATATATACACATGCCGACAGTGCAAGGCTGAGCCGCACGCATCAGCGTTTTCACCCCAGAGCATAGAATCCCCAAGGAGACATCATGCCGCTAGTCTACGATCCAAGTCAAATAAGCGCCGAGCTGCATTCCCTATTGCAGGAGCTGGGCCAGGAATTTCCCATACGCAGTGAGGGCGAGGGACTGAAGCTGCATTTCGAGAAGTCGCAGGATAGTACGCAGCTTGAGGTGCACCCAGGGGGGGAAGGCATTCGCATCGTTTACGGCAAGCTCTCGGCCGCCGCCCGCGGCCTGGGCTATGCCCTGTCCGGCACGGCGGCGCAGGAGAAAATGGACTTTCGCAGCTACGCGGTGCTTTTCGATTGCTCAAGGAACCCGGTGCTCACCGTGAAACACGCCGCACACTGGCTGCGCCGCCTGGCGCTGATGGGCTACAATATGATGATGCTCTATACCAAGGACGCCTATCAGCTGCCCGGCGAGACCTACTTCGGTTATATGCGCGGCGCCTATAGCCAGGAGGAAATCAGGCAAATTGACGCCGTGGCGCAAAACCTGGGCATAGAGATGATTGCCTCCATACAGGCTCTGGGCCATCTGGAGCCTATATTGCGCTGGCCCGCATATGCCGAGGTCAAGGACACCGACAATGTTATCCTGGTGGACCACGACAAAAGCTATGAGCTTATCCGTAAAATGCTGGAGTTCTGGAGCGAGGCGCTTTCCTCAAGACGCATACACATAGGCATGGATGAGACCCACGACCTGGGGCGGGGACGCTTCCAGGACTTGTACGGCAAACAGGAAGCCTTCGACCTTTACAACCGGCACCTGCGCCGCGTCTGCGATATCTGCAATGAACTGCGCCTCGAGCCTATGCTGTGGAGTGATATGTATTTCCGCCTGGGCAATAAGGACCTGAGCTATTATGATACCGAGACGCGCATACCCGCGGAGGTCAAGGCGGCTATCGCGCCGGAGGCGCAGCTGGTCTACTGGGACTACTATCACCGGGACGAGGAGTTCTACAGCAAGATGCTGCAGTTGCATCGCGATCTGGGGCGGCAGCCCGTGGTTATGGCCTCCGGCGTCTGGACCTGGGTGAAGCTCTGGTACGACCATGAGGTCACCACGGAGACGGTGAGGCCCTGTCTGAAGGCCTGCCGCAAGGAGGGCGTGCAGGAGATTATCTACACCATGTGGGGGGATGACGGCGGCTACTGCGAGTTCGACTCGGCCTTCGCAGGCCTGGCCTGGGCGGCGGACGAGGCCTTCAACCAGGGCAGCGACGATGAGCGCCTGGAAAGCTTCTTCCAAGGCATATTCGGCACTAGCTACCGCCGGCAGCTGCTGGCCTCGGACCTGAACATAACTGTGCCGCCCGAGAGGCTTAGCGAGAGCATGCGCCGGCGGCGCGGCGAGACGCCCTGCCGCCTGAATGCCGCCATGATGCTCTGGGATGACCCGCTTATGGGCATAGTCTGGCATGAATACAAGGCATACGATGCGCAGGTCTGGGAAAAACATCTGCCGCAGCTGCAAAAGATCATGGACGAGTTGAACCCGCATCGCAGCAGTGATTGGCAGGCCGGACACATAGACCATGCCTGGCAATGCGCCAATCTGCTGAAACTGAAGATCGAGTTTAGGCTGCAGCTGCTCGAGGCCTACAAAAAACGCGATTCACATGCGCTGCAAGCGCTGAGTCGGGCTAAAATCGACGCCATGCTGGCAGCCATAGACGCATTCTGTCAGAGCTTTCGCCGCCAATGGCTGCGCAGCTTCAAATATGATGGCCTCGAGGTCATGCAAATAAAAATGGGCGGCCTGAAAGAACGCTACCGTGAATGCAGACGACGCCTCGAAGAACTGCTTGCAGGCAAGATACAGAATATAGCGGAGCTGGAGGCCGAGCCGCAAGCCTACGGCGGCCAGGAAACACGCTACCGCATGGTGGCAACCGCAGGCTGGTTTATATAATCAGGGGGAGGACACGAAGACACACGAAGGGGGGAGGACACGAAGACACACTAAGACACACGAAGGGACACTAAGTATCCGGGTTCTTCTCCATCATGCCGTTGTGCAGGTGCATGCCGCCGTCGACATAGATAATTTGTCCGGTTATGGTTTTGGCCTGGGCCAGAAAAAGGCAGGCCTCGGCGATCTCCTCCTCGCTGCTGCGCTTCTGCATGGGGACAAATTGCAGTATGCGCTGCATGCTGGTTTCCGGCGGCAGCTGTGGCGGCGGCAGGACTATGCCGGGGGCCACGGCGTTGACGCGGAAGCGCGGTGCCCATTCGAGGGCGCAGGCCAGGCCGGCGTCGCGCAGGCTTTTTTTGGCCAAGGCGTATGAGCCAGCGCCTGGGTCTACCGAGACCACGCGCTGGTCCAGCATATTGATAATATTGCCTGTGGAGCAGGCTTGGCGGTAGAGGCGCATAAGCTCAAAAGGCACCGCAAAGTTGATGCGGTAGTCCTCTTGAATCTGTTCGGGGCTAAGCTCGAGCATACGGCGGCGTCTGTATACCGAGGCATTATTGACCAGGCAGTCCAGCCTGCCGTAGTGCTGTAGCACGGCAGCCATGACATCTTCTTGCAAACGGCAGCGCAGCAGGTCCTGCTGCAGGATCTGATGGCCTGCCTGCGCGCCGCCTATGTCTTGCAGCAGGGCCTCGGCCTCCGCCCTCGAGTCGCGGCAGTGTATTGCGAGGCGCCAGCCCTGCTCGGCAAAGCGGCGCACGATGGCCGCTCCGATGCGCCTGGCCCCACCAGTGACCAAGGCCACCGGTGCATGCTCTCTGCTTGACATTATAGCCACCTCGAACTGCTAGGAATAGGACACTAAGTCACACGAAGTTACACGAAGTCAGGGCGTTAGCCAGGTTTTACTTGAGCACTGCCTTGATGCGCCGCACGCCGCGGCTGGAGCTTTCCTCCTTGACGATCTTGAAACCCGACAGGGCGCCGGTATGGCTGACATGCGGCCCGCCGCAGATTTCCATGGAAAAGTCGCCCACCCGGTAGAGTTTTACCAGGTCGCCATAGCGGTCCTCAAAGAGGCCTATGGCGCCGCGTTTTTTGGCCTCCTCCAGGCTGACTTCCTCCCAGGTCACTGGCAGGTCTTTGCTTATTTGTTCGTTGACGATGCGCTCGACTTCGGCGAGTTGCTCTTTGCTCATTTTCTCCGGGTGGCTGAAATCGAAGCGCAGGCGTTCGGCGGTGATATTCGAGCCGCTTTGTTCCACGTGTTCGCCCAATACCAGGCGCAGTGCCTTGTGCAGCAGATGCGTGGCGGTGTGCAGGGCGGTGGTGTTCTCGGACTGGTCAGCCAGACCCCCTTTGAATTTCTGCTCGGCACCGGCCCGCGAAAGCTCCTGGTGCTTCTCGTATGCTTTTTGGAAGCCGGCCTCGTCCACCACGAAGCCGCGCTCGGCGGCCATCTCGACGGTCAGCTCCAGTGGGAAACCATAGGTCTCATACAGGTTGAAGGCATTTTTGCCGCTGATCTGTTTTTTTTCGACGAACTCCGGTATGCGTGCGATCAGCTTATTGAATTCCCGCGTGCCATTTTCCAGGGCTTTGCTAAACTGTTCTTCCTCGCGTTCGAGTTCCGCCAAAATGTCGTTTTGTTTATGCTGCAGTTCCGGGTAGAATTCGCCGTATTGCTGGCAGACGATGGCGGCGATCTTGCTGCTGAAGCTTTCCTTGAT
>JAAZIY010000159.1 GCA_012800625.1 Lentisphaerota bacterium | reverse complement strand
TAATGTAATGCTGGTATCAGGGAATGCAATCTAAAAACGTAAAATTTCAGGGAGGAGAGAGGATACGAAGACACAGGAAGCTACACAAAGGCACACTAAGTGTGGCTTGTTTACGGTAATCCCAGGTTGCTTGCAGCCGCATCGGCATAATTTTGCGCGCGGTTAGTAGTCCCATTGCATATATACCAGCCTGGACCGTTCTCCTTGCCGCTTTTGTAGGCGCAAATTTCGTAGGTGCTGCCTATGCGTTCATAGATAAGGCGGAACAGCTCTGCGGCCGGCAGCCGGGCACCGTAGTCCAGGTCTATAAGCTGCAAGGTGTCCAAGTCCTTCTTTTGGTCGCGCAGGCCAATGCCAAAGCCCAGCGCGCAAAGCCCGCTGTCAGGATAATAGCCCGGGCAAGGCGGACAGATCATACAGGGGCCGGCCACCAGCTCGATCATGATGTCCGGATTCTGGCGGCAGGCCTCGATGGCCTCATATAAATTATCCTCAATAATCGGTTCGTATTCGTGAGCCTGCTTTTTACCCACAAAGCAAGACATGCACAAAAGATGATGCGGGCGGATTTGGAGAAAATCCTTTTTGTAAAGCTCTTTGGCGCTTTGTGCTTTACAGGCAGCCAGCTCCGTATCGCTGCGAGTGGCGATAAGCTCGCGCAAGGCCAGCTTCACGCCGCGCTCGTAGTTGCCGCTCTTAGCCAGGGCACAGCCACGCCAAGTCGCCGAGCTGTGCTTCTTAAAGCCACAGATGTCCTCGCAACTAGTGATGCCATGCTGCGGACTAATCAGCAGACGGATGAGATCACAGGCGGGCAACTCGGCGCCAGGCAAAAGACCCAGACGCTGCAAAATGCTTAAGTCGCGGCGCAGATTGAAAGACCTGCCTTCATCGCTGTCATAACTTTCGCCCGGATTCTGAAAGCGAAAAGTTGACTCGACATTGCAGCTGAGCTTCAGCACAGTGTCGCGGTCGCGCGCAATCGCAGCCTGAATCTCATCCAAGCGAGACTCGAATTGATATGGCTCGCAGTGCTGACGACCAAGACGGCAGACCAGGCAAAGCAGTTGATAAGGACGAATTTCCAAGGCTGACTGTGACATGGAATTTCCCTGAAGAAAAAAGTGAAAATGTAATACGAGTTTAGACGAAGACCTCTTGGTGTGTCTTAGTGTAGCTTCGCGTGTCTTCGTGTCCAAATTCATGCCAGGCCAGCCTTTTGGACGGGGTCTGAATCACATCTCGAAGATACCGTTGAGGTCCTTGCCAAAGACCCCTTCGGGGGTCTCCACATGGATGACTACGCCTTCTTCGCCGACGGCGGTCTTCTCGAGGAATTCCAGCGCGCGCTCCTTGCTTTCGACGCTATAGCGATAACAGCGGCTGAATTCGCCCAGCTCGTTGGTGACGTCTTCGACCCCCAGCGACTTGATCTGCAATTCGCCGTCACTGCTTATGGCGGTCATGTCTGGCAGCTCGAGTCGCACGGCCGGCTCGGTGCTCACCTTGAAGTATTCCGCTCCTGGCAGCTCGGGCAATATGGCGGAGGCCTCTCGCCAGAGCGCGTAATTAAGCTTCTCGCCACCGACGAAGCAGACTGCGCCCTCCTGATGCGGATATGCTCCGAAAAAGATATCGCGTTTACAGGTCAGGTTGCCGTCGCGCGCCGTATCTATATAAGTCAGCTTGCTAAGCGCGTTATTGGCGTCATTCATGTGCGGGAACAGATATGCCACATATTTGAATCTGTCCGGATTGGCTTCGACCCTTGCCCAGAACTCCTTCTGCAATCTGCCTTTGCCCTCGAAGAACTTGCCGAAATCGACCTCTTCTTCGCCTTTGCGCCGCCAGAAATAGAAGACACCGCCGGCAATCAGCAGCACTATGACGGCGAGTGCGGCATACAGTGGCATTTTAGAGCGTGCGCGCGTCGGAGGCATGACTACTTGGCTGTCCAGCAGCGCCTGCTGTTTGCGCGCTTCTTCTTCTTGTTTCTGTCTTTCCTTGGCCAGGCGCTCCTCTTCCAGGCGCGTTTTTTTCTCCTCTTGTCTTTTTAGCTCGGCCTCTTTGGCGGCGGCGATTGCCTGCAGGCGTTGGCTTTCGGCTTTTGCGCGGCGATTCAATTCGGCGGCGGGGCTGATCCAGCTTCCCGGCGGCGCTATTTTTCCGCTCAGTTCGACGGTTTGCATCTGCGCTTCCAGGGATTGTTCGGCCAGCAGCATGGCTCTTTTCTCGGCCACCTGTTTCAGGGAATTGAGTCTATTGTAGGCCAGCAATGCGGCTCTTTCCAGGAATTGCTCTCCGCTAGTCCATATGCCGCTAACGAAAGTATATCCGGCCTCTTCGTTGCGTCTGGCGCAGGTCTGCATGGCTTCTTCTTCGACGCTCTCCTGGTTTTGCAGCATCCATTCAGTTTGCGCCTGTGAGCGTTGTTTCAGCAGGTTTTCAATAAACTGCTCTCGCCGCAGCAGTGTAGCCTTCTGGTCAAACTTAAGCGCCTCGGCCTCGTTGCCGCTAATGTCCATCATGTCGCGCACTCTAATAGAGACATTGGCCAGCTTGATGATGCCATTTCTGGCCTCATACAGCACACCTTCGGTCACTGTGGTGGCGAAGGGGTTCTTTTTGTGGACAATGCGTACCCGGTCGCCGCGCTTATACAGGGGGAACTCCTCCTCGGCCAGGCGCTGCTGCTCCTCCGCATCGGGAATGGGATACTGCTCGGCAGCACGCTGCTGTAAAAGCTCTTGCGTCAGCAGCAAAGCATCATCCTCGAGCAAAAGCGCCTCAGTGGCAGGGGCGAACTTGTCCTTGAAGGCGGAGATAACCCGGCGGAGCAGCTCCGCCTCCGCCTTGGTGGCAGGCAGAGTGTCAAATTGCTGCTCGCAAAATGAGTCTATGGCGGCAACTCGCTGAGCGGAAAGCGAGCTGCCCACTACATCGGCATGGGAACTGAACAAAGCCAAGAGAAAAAAACAACCCCAGAAAAGCGAAAGCCTGGCTTTAACAGCAAAAAAACTCATGGGAATCCCTTTGTAAAAATTCTAGGCAAAATACAGCTATACTATAAGTTTATTCCATATTGGCGGGTTTTCAATAGCAGACGGGAGATTTTCCCATAAAACCGGGGTTTTACGAAGAACGGGCGCTGATAGGGGGAGGGGGGAGGACACTAAGACACACCTAGGTCTACTATCTACCCAGGCAGATTTGCGAGAGGCAGTTGTCGAAATGCTCTTTGCCCTTGAGTATCTTGATCTCCACGCGCAGGAACAAAAAAGGCACTATGCCCTCGGGCAACTGCGGCAGCCTGACGGCGTCCTTCTCAGTGGTGAGTAGCAGCTCGGCCTGGTTTTGCGCCGCCTGGCGGCAAAAATCCTTCACTTCCGCCGTTCTATAGCGGTGGTGGTCGACAAAGCGCTTGCGGTAGACCAGCTCGGCACCCAGGTCTTCGAGATAATCCTCGAAGCTTTCTGGGACGGCGATGGCGCTCAATGCTGCCACGCGCTTGCCTTTGAGCAATTCAAGGCTGTGGGTTTTTTCGGCGTCGTCGACCTGTTCAAGATAACGCGGCACATGATCGCACTCGATGATCTTGGCCTGGGAATTATGGCTTTTCAGAAAGCGCCGCAGATGGCGCAGATGCTCGCCGCCGTTGGACTTGGTCAGAAAGATATAGTCTGCCCGTCGCAGGTTTTTGATAGGTTCGCGCAGCATTCCGCAGGGCAGCATCTCGTGGTTGTGAAAGGGGTTGGTCGAGTCAACCACCAGGATATTGGTCCAGGGCCGCAGTTTAAGATGCTGGAAGCCGTCGTCCAGGATCATAATGTCAGCTCCTCTTCGGGTTGCGAATGTGCCTCCCTTGTAGCGGTCCTTGTCCACCACCACCATCACTCCGGGTCTGCCTTTACGGCTCAACAGATTGCGTGCCAGCATATAGGGTTCGTCACCGGCCTGGGCGGAGTCGAGCAGCACGCGTTCGCCGTCGGAGACGAAGCGCGGCGGCACCAGTTCGGGATTGCCGCTGAACAGCGATTTTATTCTCTGCCACAGTGGTCTGGGTTTGCTGCGATAGCCGCGGCTTAAAATGGCTACGTTTTTGCCGCGCTCCGCCAGTGTGCGCGCCAACAGCTCTACGAGCGGGGTTTTACCGGTGCCGCCGGTGGTCAGGTTGCCCACGCTGACCACAAAGCAGCCCAGCACGCGCTGGCGCAGTATCGAGCTGTTATATAGACTGAGGCGAAACTGCACCGCATTGCGATACAAACGCGACAAGAAAAACAGAAAGTAGCGGAATATGCGGGCAAAGCCATGCCGGCGCTCGCCATTGATGATCTCAATGACGTATTGTTCAAGTTTTTCCAGACTGTCCCGGATAATGAGCATGAAGCTGGTTCCCTGCTAGTTTTTTTGGACTCCAAGACACACTAAGACACACTAAGCGGTTTTTTCGCCAAGGCATAGGTCCACTGCTCTGAGGCGAATTTTTCTTTGTAGCTGTGCAGCTGCTGCTCGTCCAAGGCCAAGGTCTGGTGTGAAATCCACTGCGGCCTGCATTGCAGTCTGACGCAGAGCCGCTCCGCGATGGCATCCTGCAGGCGCTGTGTCGGAACCGCCAGATTGGCCACCGGCGAACGTTGAGAACGCAGCGGCGAGTCAAAGCCCGGACCTGGCTCGAACTGCGGAGTCAAAAAGCGCCAGAGCCTGGACAGGTCGCTGTGCAGCAGGATGCAGCCATGCCAGAGCAAGGCCGGTCCGGACTGCGCAAAAGCCGAGCCGGAGACCTTGCTGCGCGCCTGCCAGACGCTGTGGCGCGGACAGGCATGAATATCGTGCAGCCCGCAGTCCGTCAAAGCCTGCACAACAAGCTGCAGAAAAGCGCCCGCCTCCCAGTGCTTTCTCTCCATAATCAAGGCGTAGTTGAGATTGCCGCAGTCATGAAAAACGGTACCGCCACCGGAAATGCGGCGCAAGAGCGTGATTCCCTCGGTCTGGCATTGCTCCAAGGCGCATTCCAGATAGGGGTTCTGGTTGCGGCCCCAGAGCACTGCGTCCTCATTGCGGTAAAAAAACAGGAAGCGTTGCACTGGGCGCAGACGAAACAGGCATTCCTCGAGGGCGGCATTGGAAATTGCGTCCTGATATGGCGAAATGAAGACTTGCATGCTAAGTTATAGGGTGACAAGTAGCCTTAGAGCCACACGACGGGGGAGGACACGAAGGCACACGAAGAGACACTAAGGGCTTATGCCCCTTTTAGATGCAGACAACTTGGTGTGTCTTAGTGTGTCTTAGTGTGTCTTAGTGTGTCTTAGTGTGTCTTAGTGTGTCTTAGTGTGTCTTAGTGTGTCTTAGTGTCCTAAAAAAACCTGTCAGAGTATCCGTCATGAAAAAAAGTCTTCAGGAGATCGCTCCGCGTCTGCGTCTGACGCGCAGTGTACTGCGCATTTCTCAGCGTGATTTTGCCCATCGTCTTCAGATCAGTCTAAGCCATTACGCCAAGCTTGAGGCTGGCATTGGCGGCATCAGCGAGGCCTTGCTGATCGCCGTCGCCAAGGAAGCCAATGTAGACCTGGGCTGGTTGCGCAATGGTCTGGGCAAGGGGCCGGCGCTGCCCAAAAAACGCGCTTCTACGCTAAGCCTGTCACAGATTGAGGCGCTGCTCAGCTTTACTGAGCAGCCCAAGGTGCAGGCTCTGGCCAAAAAGATTGCGCACTGCACCGGCTGCAGCGAAATACAGGCTCTGGTAAACCTGGGCGGGGAGCTGCTCTACAACAAGATGATGCTAAACTGAGCCTCAGGCGCAGATTTCACGCATGCTGGCAAGCAGGCCGCGCATCTGCTCATCGCTGCCTATGCTGATACGTATATAGTCGGAAACCCGGGGCAGAGCAAAATAACGCACCAGATAGCCTCGCTCGCGCAAGGCCGCAAAAACCTCGGCGGCAGGTTTGGGGGGACGCAAAAAGAGAAAGTTGGCCTGCGAGGGCAGTACCTGGCAACCCAGAGCGCTAAGCTGCTCGGAGCAGGCCTGCCGCGTAGCCTTGATCTTCTCGACGTTGGCAAGCATATGGTCGATCTCCTCCAAGGCCGCCTTGCCTAGATGCTGCGAAAGCATATCGACATTGTAGGAGTCCTTGACCTTCTCCAACTCGCGGATTATCTCCAGGGATGAGAATGCCAGCCCCAGCCGCAGCCCGGCCAGCGAGAAGCTCTTGGAAAAAGTGCGCGAAACCACCACGTTGGGAAACTCCTCGAGCAGAGCCAGGCAATTATCCTCGGCAAAATCCGCGTAGGCCTCGTCTATCCAGACCACGCCGGCAAATTCACGGCAGAGTTTTTTGACGCTGGCCAGCGGAAAGCTGTTGCCGCTGGGGGCGTTGGGCCGGGCCAGCAAAAAAAGACTGGCCCCCTGGGCCAGGGCGGCGGCATTCTCGGGCAGCTCGAAATTCGCGTCCAGCTCCACGGGGCAATGCTTGGCGCCCTGCAGGTCGGCGAGCACCGGATAAAGCGAGTAGCTAGGCTCGGTATAGGCCAAGCTGCCGCCCTGGTCGACAAAGGTGCGCAGCGCTATGGTGAGCAAGTCGTCGGAGCCATTGCCGCAGATTATCTGCTCCATGAGCAGACCGTAGACCTCGGCGGCGGCCTGGCGCAGCATCTTGGCGCTAGGCTCGGAGTAGAGGCGCAGGCGCTCCCAGGGAAACTCGCGCAGCACGCTGGCCAGGCGCGGCGCCGGCGCATAGGGGTTCTCATTGGTGTTGAGCTTGACGAAAGGCCGCTCGCCGGGCTGCTCGCCGGGCACATAACCGGAAATGCGAGCTATGGTATCACGGGCATAGGACATGGCTGGATGACTTTCCTTGAAACGCTGAATAGAGCCAGGGCTGCAATAGATAAAACAATAATATAATGCCGGAGTATAAACTTGCGGAAACAAGCAGAGCTGCCTTGAGCAGGCTGGCCCAGCTCCCAAAAAGCTTCCCCTTTACTGGTATTATCGGTTTTTTCCATCATCTTATATAATTGCCCCTCTTCGTCTGCCTTCGTGTCCCCACAAACCATCTCCTCCCGGATAATCTGACTCATGCTGGAATCACTGCATATCAAAAATTTCGCTCTGGTCTCCGAGCTGGAGTTGGATTTTGCCGCCGGTCTGAACACGGTTTCCGGGGAGACCGGGGCTGGCAAGTCCTTGATACTAGGTGCGGTACAGCTTTTAGCCGGCTCTCGCGCCTCCCAGAACAGCATTCGCAAAGGCAGCAGCCTGGCCGAGCTTAGCGGTGTCTTCAATCTTGCCGCCCTGCATCCGCCCCTGCTTGCTGAGCTTTCCGCCCTGCTTGAGCAGGCTGCCCTTCCCCCCTGCGAGGAGGGGCGGCTGCTTATCAGGCGCATCATCAGCGAGAATGGCAGCCGCGCCTTTGTCAACAGCTCGGCGGTTACGGTCACACTGTTAAGGCAGCTCGGCGAGCTTTTAGTCGATATACATGGCCCCAACGACAATCATTCGCTGCTAGACCCGCACAAACAGCTCGAGTTACTAGATAGCTACGCCAAAAACGACGAGGCTCTGCTGCTCAGCCGCAGACTCTGGCGGCAACTCGAAGACTGTAGCGCCGCGCTGCAAGAGCTGGACAAGATCAACCTGCACCCCGAGGAGGCACAGCTGCTCGAATTCCAGCTCCGCGAGATCGAGGAAGCGGAGCTGCGGGAGGACGAAGAGGAGGAAATCGTGGCGCGGCACCGCTTGGCGGCACACGCCAAAAGCCTCCTCGAACTGGCCTCTGAGGCGGCAGGAAGCATCAGCGAGGAGGAAAACTGCCTCTGTGAGCAAGTCGCCGCAGTAGTGCGAACCTTGCAGGATATAGCGCGCATAGACCCGGCCAGAGGCGCGCAATTTATCGAGCAGATCGAAAATATCGCGACCATGCTCAACGACTTGGGCATGGAGCTGCAAGACTATGCCGCCGGTGTGGAGATTAACGAGGAGGAGCTGCGCCGCCTCGAGCTGCGCCTCGAACTGATACAGAGGATGAAACGCAAATACGGCGGCAATATCGCCGCCGTGCTGGCCAGCGCCGAACGCATCAAGCAGCGCCTGCAAAGCGCTAAAAGCAAGGCCGATGAGCTGCAAAACCTGTTGGCGCAGCAAGAAAACCTGCGCCGGCAACATGAAAAAGCCTGCCTGGACTTAAGGCAAAAAAGACAAGCCGCAGCCAGCGGCATGGCCGGCGGCATTGCCAGTAAACTGGCCGACCTGGGATTCGACAAGGCGGCCTTCGAACTCAGGCTGGATGAGTGTAAACCTGGTGCCCTGGGAGCCGACCGCCTCGAATTCTGCTTCGCGCCAAACATAGGCGAGGAAATGCAGCCGCTCAGGCAAATCGGCAGCAGCGGCGAAGTCGCCAGAGTCATGCTCGCCATTAAAACCGTGCTCTGCCATGAAGATAAGGTGCCAGTGCTTATCTTTGATGAAATCGACGCCAATGTGGGGGGCAGAATCGCTGCCGCTGTGGCCAAAGAACTGCAAAAAGTCAGCCAAAAACACCAGGTCTTCTGTATTACGCATCTGCCAAGAATCGCGGCAGCCGGCGAAAAACACTACATGGTAAGCAAATTCGTCGAACAACAAAGAACCCGGGCGGAAATGAAGCTGCTCGAACAACATGAACGCGTCAGCGACTTGGTGCGTATGCTCGGAGCGCAAAAAGACTCCGAAAGCGCCGAAAAACACGCCCGCGAAATGCTGCAAGAAGCCGGGAAAACTGGGGTATAATCAGGGCCAGTCTAAAAAGCGAATCGGGGTGGGGGATTTGGACACTAAGACACACGAAGGGGGGAGGACACGAAGACACACGAAGGGGGGAGGACACGAAG
>JAAZIY010000158.1 GCA_012800625.1 Lentisphaerota bacterium | reverse complement strand
GCCCATGGCTGAGTTGTGGCAAGAGGAATACAACGCTGATCCAGGCTTTTTAATGCAGTCGGAAACCAGCAGAATGGCTCTGATATTGTCAGTTTTACTGCAGAATATACCTAGCCATGCGGGCGCTGCGCCATTGGCTCTGCAATTGCAAAGCCGTCTGCGCAATGACGGCAGCGCCTGGGGTCACACCCATGTCAACGCCTGGGGCGCATATGCGCTGGCACTCTTTGCCAATCGCTCCAAGCCAGGCAAAGCTATCGGCAAAATACAACTCCCTGAGGATAGAGAATTGAGCATAGACAGCGATAAGTCTGAGCTTTTCAAGCTAGGTCGGCAAGCGGGAAGCGTCACAGTACAAAATCAGGGTGAAGCTACATTCTATGTGCAGCAACAGCTGTTCGGCAGTCCTGACAGCATGGAGAGTAAAGCCTCAGGCTTGGAGCTGGAACGGCAATATTTGACTTTGGCTGGAAAACCCGCTGACAAAATAAGCCAGGGGCAGTTGCTGACGGTTAAAATCAGCCTCAAAAGCAAGGTCGACATAGACTCCCTGGTGCTGGTGGATTTGCTGCCCGGCGGACTCGAACTGGAAGATAGCCACTTGGCGACCAGAACCTATATTCCGGCAGTGGAAAAAAACCAGGACAAAGACAAGCCGCTCAAGATTGAACTTATCGAGGGACGCGGAGACAGGTTCTTGCTCTTTGGACAACTAAGCAAGAATGAGCCGGCCACAGTCGAATATAAAGTCAGGGCAGTGAGTCGAGGCAGCTACGCCCTGCCGGCTAGCACTGCCGAAAGCATGTATAACCCGGAAATACATTGCATCAGCCAGCCCCAGGGAAAACTGAAAATCCACTAAACCTTAATCGTCCAAAAAGGGCTTCAAACCACTAACACACACCAAGTCACACAAAGGAACACTAAGGGGGAGTCGATTAAGAACTAGCCTCAGTCATCATCAATGAAAAGTACTTCATCGCATAAGCCTGGCTTGTTATTCAAGCTCTGCCTGGCATTTACAGGGCTGTTCGCTGCCTTTGCACTGCTGCTCCTATGCGCCTGGTGCATAGGCCCCTGGCTGTTTGGCCAGCCCATGTCCGAGCTGGTCAAACAAACCCCGCTACGACTCTACTATGACAGCCGCGGAGAGTTGATTTATCTGCAAAGAACTTATGACTACCAGTGGCGCCTGCCAATAACCCGCGCAGAAATCCCCGAAGCCGTGGTTCAGGCCACCTTGGCTGCCGAGGACGCCAACTTCTTCGCTCACAGTGGAGTCGATTATGCCGCCGTAGGCAGAGCAGCTTGGCAAAATCTGCGCCAGCGGCGCAGATGCTCAGGGGCCTCCACAATCACCATGCAACTGGCCGGACTGCCCGACGCGGGCCGAAAACGCTCCTGGAGCAGAAAGTTCTTGCAGGCACTGCGAGCCAGGGCCATTGAAAAAAAGCTGAGCAAGGAAGAAATTCTTTGCGAGTATTTAAACCGGGCGCCCTATGGCGGCAAGCTATACGGCATCGAGGCCGCCGCATGGCATTATTTTGGCAAACCAGCCTCCCTGCTGCAATTGGCCGAGGCAAGCCTGCTTTGCGGCCTGCCGCAAAAGCCTAACGCTTTTAGGCCTGACCGGCATCTGGACAGAGCCAAGCGACGGCAGCGCCTAGTCCTGCAGATGATGCAAAAACGCGGCTATATCAGCCAACAGGAGCTTGAAAAGCTCTACCGCCAGCAATTGCTGTGGCGCGACTTCAAACTACCCTCGAAACTGGAGAACCTGTCAAAAAGCCGAGACGGTATGTATTTAGCTCTAGCCCAGACCGAGCAGCCCGACGCCGCTGCGCTGCACTGCAATCTGGATGTGGAGCTTGACGAGCTGCTCTTGCAAAGCCTGAGACGGCAGGCGCAGCTGCTCCCTGGTGTGCAGGACGCCGCCGCAGTACTGCTGGACAGCAAAAACTCCGCTGTATTGGCCATGATTGGCACCCTTGACTTCGCTGCCGCCCAGGGCGGCCAAGTCAATGCCGTCAGCGCCAGACGCAGTGCCGGCTCAACTTTGAAGCCCTTTATTTACGCTGAGGCAATTGACGGCGGACTCCTGGTTGAAGAAAGCAGCATCCTGGATGCGCCCTTGCGCTATAGCGACTACCGCCCTACAAATTACGACAGTGGCTTTCATGGCCTGGTCAGCGCAGGTGAGGCTCTAAGCACCTCGCTCAATACCCCCGTACTGCGTTTATTGGCGGAACTAGGCACTGAGCGCATTGCCCAGCGCTTGCAGACCCTGCACATTTGGCACAGCCAGAATGCCGGCAAACTGGCGGAAAAAGACGGGCTTGCACTGGCACTAGGAACGCATGGCCATACGCTTTTAGAGCTGAGCGCAGCATATGCGGCATTGGCTAACAATGGCAATTATACGCCGCCGCGCTTCTGCAGTGATACTCACATTAAGCCTGAGCAGACTTTTACGCCGGCGACCTGCATCATGATTTCGCAGATGCTAAGACGGCGGCCGCTGCCTAATTGCCCAGTGCAGGTAAGCTGGAAAACCGGCACCTCCAATGGCCATCGGGACGCTTGGTGCTTTGCTTATACCCCAGACTACTGCCTCGGCATTTGGCTGGGCAACAAAGACGGCTCGCCGGCAAAATCCCTTACTGGCCTCGAGGCCGCCGCTCCGGTGGCTGCCGCCGTCTTTACCGCTCTCTACCGCGGGCGCAGCCGTCCGGACTGGCCTATTGCCGAGGAATTGTTTAGTATGCAGCATATCTGCAGCCACAGCGGCAAGGCCGCTACACCGCAATGCGAGCTGACTCAGCCGGCCAGAGTAATAGCGCAAATCCCTCTGCAAACTTGTCAGCAATGCCGGCTTGGCAAAGACGGCACAGTACAAATCACCAAGCCAATGGCGGCACATTATCTGGCAGATGCCAGCGATAACACGGTTACCCTAAGCATCACAGCAGAGCCTAGCGAGGTACTGTGGTATATCAACAACAAATATCTGGGGCAACTGCCTGCAGACGCAAGAGTAAGCTTTGTCCCAGGACGCTATGAACTATTGGCTCAGGACCCGAAAAACCAAAACCAACAGGATAAAATCACCTTTTCTGTAGGGCTGCCCTGAAAATCTACTCCTCTATTGGACATGAAGGCGCACGAAGTTTTAAAGGCTGGCTGCTCTCTCTTGCATAGCAGTTTTTCCGCGTTATTTT
>JAAZIY010000157.1 GCA_012800625.1 Lentisphaerota bacterium | reverse complement strand
GCGCTGCTTCCAGCACGGCTAGCACTGGGGTCATGGCCTGTTGCAGGCGCAGCTCCTCTGCTAGTTCCAGCAGGAGTATGCCGTCATTGACTGCGGCTGAGATCACGATGAAGACGCCTATGCTGACAGTGATGCCAAATGCCTGTCCGGCGACTTGCAGACCCATGACCATGCCGATGAGGCAGAAGGGGATGCTCAGGAAAATCACCAGGGGGAGGCGATAGTTTTCAAACTGTATGGCCATGACTGCAAAAGCGAGGAAGGCGGCAAAGAAAAGTATCATGCCCATGCTTTTTTTATTTTCGGCCATCATCTGCGCCTGTCCTCCCAGGGCATATGAGAGTCCGCTGCTTTTAGGCAGGGCGGCGGCCAGCGCCTCGGCCTTGTTAATGGCCTCGCTCACCTTTAGTCCGGCAGCGGGGTCAGCGCGCACGATAATTTGCTTAATTTGGTCTTCGCGGGTGATTTCCACTGGTCCCACTGCGCGTCGCACTTCGGCAATATCGCTGAGGTATACCGGGCGTCCGTTGCGCGTATCGAGGATGAGCGAGTTTAGGTCTTCGCGACTTTGTAGTCTTGTTTCCGGCACCATGACCCTTATGTCATAGTATTCGCTGCCCTCGCGAAATTCGGTTGCCACCAGGCCGCTGACCAGGCCGCGCATGGTGTTGGCGACTTTTTCCACTGGTATTCCCAGTGCTGATGCCTTGGCGCGGTCTATAAAGATACGGTACTCTGGGCGGCTCATATCCATGGAGATATTTACGTTGACCAGTTCGTCGCTGCCGTTCATGCTTTGAGCCAGGCTTTGCGAGAAGGCATAAATATCCTCGATTTCCGGGCCACGCACTTTTACCTCCACGGCCTGTAGTCCCATCTGGCGTATGCCCTTGATGCTTCTTTGCATCACCGGCAGCTTTGCGCCTGGCACTTGCAGCTTGGCCACCAGGGGTCGGATTTTATCGACGAAGTCGGCGGTACTGATATCGCGCTGCGCCTTGGGTTTGAGCTGTATGTTGAGCTCGCCTTCATTGGCCACCTCGAAGGTTGCCAGCCCCATGACGCGTCCGCCGGCCATGCTAAACACGCTGTCTATTTCGGGGAAATCCGCGATTTCCTTTTCGACCAAAGTCAGGATACGTTCGGTTTCGGCTACAGCGCTGCCACTGGGCAGCATGGCTTTTACCATGACTCGTCCGTCGTCTAGCTGTGGGAAAAACTCTTTTCCCAGGCTGCGTGTCTGCCTCAGTCCGAAGAGCAGCAAGGCGACAAATGCCAGCAGGGTAAGGTATTTCAGGCGCAGCAGCAGTTTCAGCACGCTGGCGTAGGCCTCGGTCGTAGCGTTTACTATGCGCATAAAGAAGCGCGTGAAGACATTGCCGCCGCTGCTGGGCTTCAGCCAGCGCGAGGCCAGGAAGGGGGCCACGGTCAAGGCTACCAGTAGCGAGATGGCCACGATGCTGGCGATAGTCAGAACCAGCTCCTTAAAAAGCAGGGCGGCCATGCCGGGGATAAAGAGAAAGGGCAAAAACAGGGCGAGGAAGCCCAGTGTGCCGGCCACGATGGAGGGGCCTACCTGGCGCAGACCCTCCAGGGCGGCCACCCGGCTATCCTTTATCTTCTCCACATCCAGCAGTCGACTGATATTTTCGAGGACCACGGTGGAGTTGTCCAGCAGTACTCCCAGGGACACGACCAGTCCGCCCAAGGAGAAGATATTCAGCGAAAAGCCGGCGGTTTTCATAACGAAGAAATTAGCCAGCAGGATAAGCGGCAGGAGCACCAGCATAATAAGCACCTGTCGCCAGTTGCCCAGAAAGAGGTAGATGACCAGCACCACCAGGATGGCCGACATAATTGCGGAGTCGCGCACTCCCTTGATCGAGTCCATGACGTAGTCGCCCTGGTTTTCGACGACGCCGAACTCGATGTCCGGCGGCACTTCTGCGCCAAGTTCGGCCAGTTTTTCCTTGATGCCTTCGGCCACCTTCACGGTATTTGCGGCGGCCTGTTTCAGAATATTAATTTTGACGCATGGTTTGCCGTTATATCTAGTGCTGACACGCAGCTCGGTATGCGCATCCTCGACCTCGGCGACATCCTCGACATAGACCAGCTGTCCTTCGGCGCCGCGGCTTATAGCCACCTTGCGTATTTCCTCGAGGCTTTCGTACTCTCCCATAGTGCGTGCGATAAGCTCGCGGCTTTCCACGGTCACTCTGCCGGCAAAGGTTTGTTTATTGTCTGAGCGCAATGCGTTTGCCACTTGTTCCGGGCTTAGTCCGTAGGCTGCCAGGCGCCGCGGGTCCAAATGCACTCTGATTTCGCGTTCCACTCCGCCTACCACTTCGCAGCCAGCGGTTCCCTGTACTGTATTGAGTCTGTCCACCAGCCATTTTTCGGCCCATTCTCGCAGCCAGACCAGGCTTCTCTGGTCGGATGAGAGAGTCATCTCCACCACGGGCAGCTGTGAGGGGTCTGCTTTAATGATCAGTGGTGCTTCCATGTCGGTAGGCAGCTGTCGGTTAGCTCTGCCCATGGCGGCAAGCACGTCTTGATAGGCGATATCGACATCGACTCCGTAGCGGAAATTCACCATGAGGGTATACATTCCCTCGATGAGGGAAGACTCGAGGTAGTCCAGGTTTTCCACGGTTGCCATGGCTCTTTCCACCGGTTCGGCTATCTGTGTTTCCAGCTCGTCCGGGGTTGCACCGCGCCACCATATATGTATTTTCACCATTGGGTAATTAATGGCTGGCAGGAAGTCCACCTCAATCTGAGTGAGCGAAAAGTATCCCACCACGATGGCTGCCAGTATGAGGACTGTGACTGCCACGGGGCGTTTCAGGGCTGTTTGGGTGATTTTCATCTTCTTGTCTTTATGTAATTTTGGACATTAAGACAGACTAAGGCAGGCTAAGTCGTCTTCGTCTAAAAGTCTAGCGCTGCTCATTTTCCAGGTTTTGCGGCTTCACTCGCATACCGTCTTTGAGCAGCTCATGGCCGCGCACAATAACTTGGTCGCCGGGTTTCACGCCTGAGTTCAGCGCCACCACGCCGTTATTTTCCAAGGCTATGCCTACTTTTCGCAGTCTGGCGACATTTTCTTTTTCGAGCACATATATCCTGGTTGAGCCGTCCGGCATACTGAGCAGCGCGGCATCGGGCACTATCAGTGCCTCGGGCAATTCGGCCACTGCCAATTGCAGGCGTGCGAACATGCCTGGGCTGAGATTAAGCTCGGCGGGCGGCAGAGCCTCTGCCAGCAGGGTGCGGCTGCCCGGGTCCAGCTGCG
>JAAZIY010000156.1 GCA_012800625.1 Lentisphaerota bacterium | reverse complement strand
CATATCCAACATGACTCACATATCTTTTTTTTCATTTTCTGGTTACTATTATGTTATCTGATTTAGAGTTATCATCGGTCACTTTGGCGGACGGTGTCGAGAGTCGTCTGCTCAGTTACATTCGTGACGCCAGCCTGGTTCCCGGCGATGCCTTGCCCAGGGAGGAGGATTTGGCTGCTGGTTTGCGTGTCAGCCGTCACGTGGTTCGCGAGGGTGTCAGTCGTTTGAAGGCGCTTGGTTTAGTCGAGTCTCGCAAGCGTCGCGGCACGGTGCTGCGTTCTCCCAACGCCTTTAACGGTTTGCAAAAGCTGGCCGAGGCGGATTTGTTTTCCTTGACCGAGCAGCAGGAGTTCATGGAATTGCGCGTGGCTCTGGAGCTGGGTATGTGCAGTTATATCTTTATGCGCAAGACGCCCGCAAAGCTTGCCAGACTGCGCAGTCTGGCCGGTGTCCCGGACAGCTCGGTGCAGGAATACGGCACAGAGCTAGACTTCCACAGCTATCTCATGGAAATAGGCGGCAACAAGATCGCCAGCCAGTTCAGGACGATTCTGGAAGAGGCATTCAAGCCTCTGTATGGGCGAACTGCTCCGATTGACGAGGTTCTGAAAACTCCCACCCACCATGAAATCTGTGACGTCCTTGAGCAAGGCGGCGCGGAAGATTTTCATGGCATTATGCTTAAGCACTTCACCCGGTATATGACAACAAAACACACTAGACCGCGTCCAAAAAGCCCATTAACCACAAAAGGCACAAAAGACACAAAAAAGAGGAAGCTGATTAAGCAGGCAAACTGCAATTGCAAGATTTCGAACAACCTGTTTTTGTCTCAACAAAGCAAAAATCCAATGAAATAGCATGCAAAACGCATTTTTGACAGGAAATTTAATTTTAGACGAAGGCTACTTGGTGCGTCTTAGTGTATCTTTGTGTCTCTTCGTGTCCAAAATCCTGTCAGACCATCTTTTTAAAGGGGTCTAGCGCCAAAGAGTGCGCTACCATATATCTATATTTTTTTGACTGCAATTTTTGAAAGGTTAAGCATGAACTACAAGGTTTTTTCCGCCACAGTTACGCCTTTGCTGGCTGATGGCTCTCTGGACCGGGTCGGGCTGGCTCGGGTCTTCGAGCGCAATCTGCGGCACGGGGTCAGCGGTGTCTTTATTTTAGGCTCGATGGGTGAATGGGGCAGCTTCAGCGAGGCCTTCAAAGAGGAGCTGCTGGCCGAATCAAGCCGGCTGCTTGCTGCTCGCGGCGAGCTTTTGGTGGGGATCAATGCCAGCAGCGTGGCTCTGTCGCTGGAGTATATGCGCCGCTATGCCAAATACGACTTTGACAGCTACGTCTTTATGCTGCCAGGCGCCACTAATGCAATCGATCCCTGCAAGGCCATACTGCAGCTGCTCGAGGCCGCTGAGCGTCCGCTCTACTACTACCACTGTCCGCCGGCAAACCATAAAAACCTGAGTCTGGAGCAGTTTGCCACCATCATGGCGCACCCGAATCTGAAGGGCATCAAAAACTCAGCCGGCCATATGCGCCTGCGCCGCGAATTGCTTATGCTCAAGCAGCAGCGGGGCTTCAAAACCTTGCTCTGCGAGGGAGAGGAAT